>JALZJA010000156.1 GCA_030860005.1 Actinomycetota bacterium | reverse complement strand
GTCGCGCGCCTCGCGCGCGCGAGTCAGTCGGCGCTTGCCGGCTCGGCCGCCGGGCCCTGACCGGCCACGGGAGCGAGCAGCGCCTCGATCGCCGTCAGGTGGCCGCGCACGCCCGCAGCCATCGCCTCGAGGATCTTGCGCGCCTCGTCGATGCCGGTCGTCGCGTTCGTCAGCTGGGACTTGATCCGGCGCACGTCCTCCATCGCCCCCTGCGCGCGCTCGACCTCGACGCGCAGCGCAGCCGTGTCGATGCCGTCGTCCGCCGCGCGCGCCATGAGCACGCGGGCGCGGGCAAGGCCATAGGCGACCTCGAGCGCGAGCGTCGAGCCGTCCTCGGGATCGAAGGTGACGAAGAGCTTGTCGCCGTTGAACTCGCGCAGCGGGTTCGTGCGCGCCGGCAGCTTGCCCTCGGATGGGACGACGAGCACGGCGTACTCCGCCGCCCGCGCCTGGAGCGCGCCGTCGAGCTCGGCCAGCGCCTCGTTCTTCGAGAGCTTCTTGTTCTTGGCCTCGAAGACGATCTTTCCGCGGGCGGGGCCGGTGCAGGCGTCGATCGCGACGACGACATCGCCCTTCTTGCCGCCCTCGCCGCGCAGGTCGCCGACGGCGTCGCAGTCGTCGCCGCGGGCGGCGGCAAGCAGGGCGAGCGCCTCCCCGACCGCCTCCTCGTAGGTACGGCCCTTGGCCGTGCCCTTCTCCTCGACGGCCGCGACCTGTGCGAGCTTCTCCTTCTCGGAGCGCAGCTCCGCGATCTCGACGCGCATTGCCTCCAGGCGCGCGCTCATCGCGCGCAGGTGCTCGGACTGCTCGCCCGCGATCTGGCGGGTGGCCGCGAGGTGGGTGCGCTGGAAGACGGCCAGCGGGTTGCTGTCGCCGTCGGCCGAGAACTGCTTGCGCAGATCCTCGCGCATCTGCACCGACACCTCGGCGAGGACCGCCTTGACCCGGTTCTGCACGGCGACCGACGACTCATCCCCGAAGTGGCGCGCGAGCGCGCGCGTCACGTGGCCGTGCTCGGGCCCGAAGACCTCGTCGACCTTCTGGTCGAGGCGCTCGGCGACGCCGCGGGCCCGCTCGACGAACTCGGCGTCGAGCTTGCGGGCGGTCTTCTCGAACTCCGCGCGCACGAACTCGGCGTTGGCCCCCGTCAGCTCGCGGTCGAGCACGCGCGCGCCGATCTCGATCGCCTCGATGACGAAGCGGACGGGATCGTCGCGCTCGGCGGCCAGGCGCGCGGCGACCTCGTCATCGACGACGAGATGGTCGATCGCGAGCCGGCCGTGGAGGGCCTGGACCCGGGCGAAGCGAAGAGAAGTGGCAGCTTCCATGATCGTGATGTCGCACGCTACGCCCCGGACCCGACGGAACCGCGATCAGTCCCTGCTCAGAGCAGGGACCTCAGGACTTCTGCGCGAGGCGCCCCGACCACCAGCGAGCGAGGTCGTCGCGCTGGTGGGGCAGCGGTTTGGCGGTCGGCTTGCGCTCGCGGATGCGATCCAGCGCCGCGTCGAGCTCGATGCCGTCCCGTACCGTCACGGTCGCCGCCGCGACCGCCGCCGAGCGCTGCCAGCCGGCGCGGCAGTGCAGGTAGACGCGCTCACCGTCCTCGAGCCAGGCCAGGACAGTGCGAACCCCGAGCTCGATCTGGCCTGGCAGCAGGCCGCCGTAGTCGACGAGCTCCAGGCGCCGCTCATCGATGCCGGCGGCATCGAGCGCCGCGGCGCAGGCATCGCGCGCGCCCTCGTCGTACTCGATATCGGAGACGAGGTTGAAGATGCGCGTGATGCCCTCGCCGCTCAGCGCGGCGACGTCGTCTGCGTCCTGCGGATAGGCGCCGACGAGCAGATCGTCGGAGACCTCTGCGTAGCCGAAATGCTCGAACCAGCCGGACATCGTCGACGTAATCTAGAGGGTTGCGCCAATACCCTCGCGCAGTGGACCTTCGCGCAACGATGAATGCACGTCACCTCGAGGGCCGCTGATGTCCGTGCTCGCCGACGCGCTCGAGGAGGCCGGAGGAACCGCGGCGCCGCGTGAGCGCGGGGCCCAGCTGCGCGCGCTGCTGCGCGACGAGCTCGCCCGCTCGGAGCGCGAGCTCGGGCTCGCCCGCTCGGGACG
>JALZJA010000124.1 GCA_030860005.1 Actinomycetota bacterium | reverse complement strand
TGAGTGTCCTGTCCGCCGTCCCGGCCGATGGCTGCGCGTCCCACCCATCCCATCTGGACGGAGGAGCACCTTGCAGACCATCGCATGCACCGTCGAGGAAGTCGTCCTCGGCGTCGATACCCACCTCGACACGCACACCGCGGCGCTCGTCGATCTTCTCGGTCGTCAGGTTGCCTGCGCGACCTTTCCGACGACCAAGCGCGGGATCACCGCGCTGATTGCGTGGGCCAGGCGTCGGGGCACCGTTCGCCGCGCCGGCGTGGAGGGGACCGGCTCCTATGGCGTGGGCCTGAGCCGACGCCTTGGGTTGGAAGGCATCGAGGTGCTCGAGGTCACCCGCCCGGCGCGCAAGGGTGCCCGGCACCTGGGCAAGAACGACGCGCGCGACGCAGTGGCCGCCGCGCTGGGCATCCTGGGCGATCAGCGCCTGGCCGTCCCCAAGGTCCGCGATGGGATCGTCGAGGCGATCCGCGTGCTGCGTAACACGCGCGCCAGCGCCGTCAAGGCGCGCACCCAGACGATCTTGCAGGTACGCAGCCTCATCCTCACCGCCCCTGACGAGCTGCGTGAGGCGCTGCGAGACACCAATACCAAGGAGCTCGTCGCGACCTGCGCGCGCTGGCAGCGCCGGGCGTCGCTCGACGCGCTGCAAGCCACCCGTCAGGCACTTCGCGCGCTCGCGCGGCGCCACCGCCAGCTCGACGAAGAGATCGCCGAGCTCGACGCCGAGCTCCTGCGCCTGACCCGCCAGGCCGCACCCCGCCTTCTGGCCCAACAGGGCATCGGAGCCGAGACCGCCGCGCGGCTGCTGATCGTCGCCGGCGACAATCCCCAGCGTCTGCGCTCGGACTCCGCGCTGGCCGCGCTGTGCGGCGCAAGCCCCGTCGAGGCCTCCAGCGGCAAGACCACACGCCACCGCCTCAACCGCGGCGGCGACCGCCAAGGCAACAACGCGCTATGGACGATCGCTACCAACCGCATGATCCACGACCCCCAGACCCGTGACTACGTCAAGCGGCGCACCGCTGACGGCAAGAACACCAAGGAGATCCGCCGCTGCCTCATGCGACACATCGCCCGAGGAATCTTTCCCCTGCTAATCGCCGACCTTCGCGACGCCCAACAGCAATCGGCCTTGACATAGGAGCATCAACGCCGTCGCCGAGAGCTTCTTCGCGACCCTGAAGAAGGAACTCATCCATCGGCGCACGTGGCCGGCGAAGGCCGAGCTGCGCCTCGAGGTCTTCGACTACATCGAGGTCTTCTACAACCGCCAGCGCCGCCACTCCACCCTCGGCCAGCTGTCTCCGGCCGACTACGAGGCGAGGGCTCTGAGCCCGTCCGGTTCGGCTCTCGCCGCTTCGCGGCTCGCATCTCCCTCTCAGATCCTGTCCACTACAAGCTCACCAGCGGCCAAGGCTGCGTAATCAACCCGTGTCCACCGAACCGGGGGAACTCCACACAGCCTCCTGGCCTACTGCGAGCTGCACGCCAGCGAGAACGCCGACAGCGTCTCGGCATGACTGCGCCGCGGCGCCGCGTGGATGCGCGAGCAGGCCTGTGGCCCCCTGGAGGCCGTGATGTCTGACAACGCCAAGTGCTATGCCAACAGCCAACCTTCGCCAACGCGCTGAGCGATCTGCACGCACGCCACATCCTCACCCCGCCTACACCCCGCGCTGGAACGGCAAGATCGAACGTTTCTGGCATACCCTCGACCAAGAATGGGCACGCGCGGGCGTCTGGCCCAACTCCACCACCCGCGACCGCGCCGTGTCATCCTTCCTGCGCTTCTACAACCCCAGGCGCCCGCACTCCGCCGCCAACGGCCGACCCCCCATCAGGCCGCGTTCACCACGTCCGCGAGCAGGACAAACTAGGCCGCCACTCCACCCCAAACGGCGATGGCCGTTGGAGCGCAGATGGCCGTGCGTGCGACGCTAGCCCCACCGCGGCTTGCGGTGAGCGATATTGCGTAACTCCCGGCGCAGATCGCTGTCTTCGGCCCCGGCCGTGGGCAGCTGGTGACGTT
>JALZJA010000123.1 GCA_030860005.1 Actinomycetota bacterium | reverse complement strand
GCATGCGCGTGTAGAAGCGATCGAGCGGACGGACGGGCGGGCCGCCGGTGACCTTGCCCTCCGTGTCGTAGGAGCCCCCGTGGCACGGGCAGAGGAACTGCTCGGACGCGGGCACGTAGCGGACGGGGCAGCCGAGGTGCATGCAGCGCGTCGAGATCGCGATGAACGCGTTGTACTCGTCGCGCACCTTGTCGATCTCCGGGTTGAATGTCCGTACGTACACCGTCGTCTTGCCGACCTCTCCGACCCCCGTCGTGACGTTGATGATCTTGGGCACGTACGTCGTCAGGGGAAAGTCCGCGGGCTGCCCGATCGCCTGCCAGAGCGGCTCGGGCTTCTCCACGACCGGACCGAGCGCCATGCCGACCGCGGGCAGCGTGAAGGCGGCGGCGGCGATCGCGCCGGCGCCATGAACGGTGCCGGTCATGAAGCGCCGGCGGGTCACGGTCTCGCCCTCGTACGCGCCCGGAATCTGCTGCTCGGCGGTCGTCTTGGGCTTCTTGTCCTTGGGCTTGTCGGACACGGGGATGGAAATGTACCGACCGCAGCCCGCCGGCGGGTCCATGCGGGAAACGCGCGGGCGTCAGGTCAAATCACGGCTCGTGGCGTGCGTTACAACGGGCTCCTGCGACGGCCCCCAGGAGCTACTCGCCGGAGGCCTCGCGCCCCCAGCCGATTGCGGCGGCGCCCGCCTCCCACGCCACGCCCGCCAGCTCGTCATCGGCTCCTGCGTGCGCCTGCGCCGACAGCGAGATGATGTCGGCGAGCTCGGCGATCGCCACGAGATCTCCGACCGCGGCGAGGCGCGCGAGGCCGAGCGCGTAGAGTCGGTCCCCCGCCAGCAGCCGCAGGTCCGGGTCCTCGATGCGCAGCGCGCGCGGCTGGCCGTAATGCAGCTCATAGCCCTCGCGGACCGCCGCCACAGCCAGCTCGACCTCCTCGCAGTACCCGGAGACGCGCGGTCCGGCGCCAGCGGTCGCGGCGGGATCGGGGCGGCCGTCGTGCGCCACCACGGGGTCGCCGCTCACGGTCCCCGCGAGCAGACCGCCCTGCGAGCGCATCGCGGCCCGCAGCCGCTCGAGGCCGGCGCTCACCGCAGGAGCTCCTCGAACGCGGCGGTCGCAGCGGCAACGGTGCGCTCGACGTGCTCGGGGTGATGAGCGAGCGACGGGAACCACGCCTCGAACTGCGACGGCGGCGCGTAGATGCCGCGCGCGAGCAGGCCCCGACACCAGGCGGCGTGCGCGTCGAGATCGCACTCCCGGGCGCCCGCGTAGTCCGTCACGGGCGAGGCGCTGAAGAAGACCGTCAGCAGGCCGGTCGCCGATGCGATCTGGACATCGTCGTAGCCGGCCGCGCGCGCGGCGCCGGCGAGGCCTTCGGCGAGCGACGCGGTCGTCGCGGCGAGCCTGGCGTAGGACTGCCCGTCGAGCAGCGCGAGCGTCGCCAGCCCGGCGGCGACGGCAAGCGGATTGCCCGCGAGGGTTCCGGCCTGGTAGACGTCGCCGGCCGGCGCGATGCGCCGCATGAGCTCGCGCGGCCCGCCGTAGGCGGCGGCGGGAAGGCCGCCGCCGATGACCTTGCCCATGACGGTGAGGTCGGGGATGACGCCGGCGAGCGCCTGGGCGCCGCCCGGTCCCACGCGAAATCCCGAGATCACCTCGTCGAAGACGAGCAGGGCGCCGGTCTCGTCCGCCCGCGCGCGCAGGAGCTCGAGGAACCCCTCGGCCGGCGGCACGAGCCCCATGTTGGCCGGCAACGGCTCGGCCAGGATCGCCGCCAGGTCGTGGCGCTCGGTCGCCGCCACGACCGCATTGCGGTCGTTCCACGGCACGATCATCGTGCTCGCAGCAGCGTCCTGCGGTACGCCCGGGCTGGCGGGGATTCCCTGCGTCGCCAGGCCGCTGCCCGCGTCCGCGAGCAGCCCGTCCACGTGCCCGTGATAGGCGCCGGCGAACTTCAGGAGCTTCGTGCGGCCGGTCGCCGCCCGGGCCAGACGGATCGCGCTCATCGTCGCCTCGGTGCCCGACGAGGTCATGCGCAGCATCTGCACGCCGGGCACGCGGCGCGCGACCTCCTCGGCGAGGTCGACCTCGCCGGCGGTCGGCGCGCCAAAGCTCGTGCCCCGCTGCGCTGCGGCGGTGATCGCCGCGACGATCTCGGGACGTGCGTGGCCGTGAATGAGCGGGCCCCACGAGCAGACCCAGTCGACGTAGTGATTTGCGTCGACATCGACGATCTCGGCGCCCTCGCCGCGCTCGATGAACAGTGGATCACGCCCGATCGAGCGCATCGCGCGGACGGGCGAGTTGACGCCGCCCGGCATGGAGATCAGCGCACGCTCGTACAGCTCGGCCGAGCGGGCGTCGCGCAGGGAGATCGTCATCACCGGGACCGCACCTTAGTGCGCGAGAACGGTTTCGCCTTACGGTCATCGCAAGCGACGACCGACGGCGACGTTACCCCCGGGTCGCCTTCGGCGGACCGGGAATCTCGGCCCCGGATATGTGCTCCTTCTCCCAGGCCTTGAACTCGTCGGTGAAGTACAGCAGGCGGATCTTCTTGAACTCCGTGGAGGAGTACAGGGTCGCCCGCTCGGAGATGTCGAACTGCTCGGCGATCGCGTCGAGGATCGCGTCGCACTCCTCCTTGCACCGGCCGTGGGCCATCGTGAAGATCGAGTACGGCCAGTCCTCGTACGTCGGGCGCTGGTAGCAGTGCGAGATCCCGCGGAAGGCCGCCATCCGCGGGCCGAGCTCGGCGATCTGCTCGTCGGGCACCTTCCAGACGCCCATCCCGTTGGCCGAGAAGCCCGCGCGGCGGTGAAAGAGGATCGCCGCGACGCGGCGCAGGATCCCGCGCTCCTGCATCGCGCTCAGGTGCTCGAGCAGCTGCGCCTGGGTCATTCCGAGCCTGGCGGCCGCGGGCGCGTAGGGCTCGGGCACGACTGGCATGTTGCCCTGTGTCGCGCGGATGACGTCCTTGTCGAGCTCGTCGTAGGCCACGCCCTCGAGCTGCACGAGCTCCTGCGACTCACCCTCGGAAGCGAGCGCCCGGGTGTCGCCCTCCATCTCGAGGTCCATGCGGATCTTGAAGAGCTTGAGCGTCGGCAGCTGGCGGATCGACTCCGCACCGGTGAGCTCCTGGAGGACGTCGAGCGTTCCCTGCAGGCCGAGCTTCGAGTCGCCCTCGACCGCGAGCGTGAACCACATGTTGAAGTCGTGGTTGCGCAGGTAGTTGTGGCTGACACCCGGGTGCGAGTTGATGATCTTCGCCGCGCGCCACGGGTGCTCGGGATCGACCTTGGCAGCGACGAGCATCGATCCGTACCCGAGCGCGCGGGTGTCGAAGATCGGCGTGACCTGGCGGATGATGCGCTCGTCGAGCAGGCGCTGGACGCGCGCCAGCACCTCGTCTTCGGTGAGCTTCGCCTCGGCCGCGACCGCGCCATAGGGCCGCGGGAGCAGCGGGAACGAGCCCTGCATGAGGTTCAGCACGCGACGATCGACGTCGTCCAGCGCGATCGCCGCGCCGTCTTTCCTCGATCTGATCTTTGGGTTTCGCCCTTCGGTCGCCGTTACGAGAGCCATCCAGCAGCGTCCTTGGCGTGGTAGGTGATCACGATGTCGGCGCCGGCGCGGCGGATGGAGGTCAGCATCTCCAGCACCACGGCGCGCTCGTCGAGCGCGCCCGCGGCGGCAGCCGCCTTCACCATCGCATACTCGCCGCTGACGTTGTACGCGGCCACGGGCAGATGGGTTGCGTCCTTCACGCGCCGGATGACGTCGAGGTATGCGAGCGCGGGCTTGACCATGACGACGTCGGCGCCTTCCTCTACGTCGAGCAGCGCCTCGCGCAGCGCCTCGTCGCCGTTGGCGGGGTCCATCTGGTAGGCGCGCCGGTCACCGAACGCCGGGGTCGAGTCGGCCGCGTCGCGAAAGGGTCCGTAGAAGGCGGACGCGAACTTCGCGCTGTAGGCGACGATCGGCGTGTCGCCGAAGCCCTCCTCGTCGAGCGCCACGCGGATCGCGCGGGTGCGCCCGTCCATCATGTCGCTCGGCGCGATGACGTCGGCGCCCGCGCGGGCGTGCGAGACGGCCGTGCGGGCCAGCAGCTCGACGCTGGAGTCGTTGTCGACGCTCCCGTCCCCGCGCAGCAGCCCGCAGTGCCCATGGTCGGTGTACTCGCACAGGCATACGTCGGTCACGACGAGCAGATCGGGATGCGCGTCCTTGATCGCGCGCGTCGCGAGCTGGACGATGCCCTCGTCGTCGTAGGCACCGCTGCCCTCGGCGTCCTTGTGCTCGGGGACGCCGAACAAGAGCACCGCCGGCAGACCGAGCGCGTGCGCGGCGCCGGCCTCCTGCACCGCGGCCGAGATCGACAGGCGGTCGACACCCGGCATCGAGGCGATCGGGGTGCGGCCGCTCGGGCTGCCCGGCGCGGACTGCACGAACAGCGGCAGCACGAGGTCGTCGGCGTGCAGGCGCGTCTCGCGCACGAGGTCTCGCAGGACCGGCGTGGCGCGGAGCCGTCGCAGGCGCGTCGCGGGAAAGGGCATCGCGAGGAAGGGTACCGCCGTACGAGCGCCGCTCCCGGCAGCCGCCTGCGCGCCTGCCTCAAGCGCACGACACGCAAGCAACGACATTGCGCCCCGCAGACCGGCGCGAGGGGGAGGGAACCTGCCGGTCCGGCGGGGCGCAACGAGAGGAGACGACGAGGTCAATGGTGACATCTCGTATCCAGATATCCAAGACGCTCTTCGTTGCGGACTTATAAGCTGCGCGCATGGAACTGCGCCAGCTGCGGTACCTCGTCGCCGTCGCCGACGAGAGCCACTTCACGCGCGCCGCGGCGCGCGAGCACGTCGCCCAGCCCGCGCTCTCGCAGCAGATCCGCCGGCTCGAGGACGAGCTCGGGCTTTCCCTCGTGCAGCGCACGACGCGCCGAGTGGCGCTGACCGAGGCCGGCGAACTGCTCGTCGCTCGCGCCCGGCGCGCGCTCGCGGAGCTCGATTCCGCCCAGGCCGAGCTCGACAACCTCGCAGGCGTCCAGGCGGGCCACCTGTCGATCGGCGCGCTGCACACGATGGGGCCAGTCGACCTGTCGCTCCTGCTCGCGTCGTTTCACAAGCGCCACCCGGGCGTCGAGCTGACCGTGCGCGAGCAATCCAGCGAGGAGCTCGCCGCGATGCTGCGCGACGACGAGGTGGACCTCGCGTTCCTCTCCGTGACCGAACGCATCCAGAGCCGCGGCCTGACCCTCCAGCGGCTCGTCAGCGAGGAGCTCGTCGCGGTGCTGCCGCCGACGCACCGGCTCGCCGGGCGCCGCCAGGTGCGCCTCGGCGAGCTCGCCCATGAGCCGTTCGTGAGCTTCCGCGAGGGCGCCCGGCTGCGCGAGCTGCTCGTGTCCGCCGCTGCCGAGAAGTCGTTCGAACCGCGCGTCGCGTTTGAGTCCAACGAGAGCCGCAGCATCCGCAGCCTCGTCTCGCGCGGTCTGGGCGTCGCGATCCTGCCACGCTCCGATGCCGACGAGCCCGGCGCGCCAGTAGCCGTCTCGATGCTCGTCGAGCCGTCGTTGACGCGCGACGTGACGCTTGCGTCGCGTGCGCGCCGCCGTCACTCGCCGGCGGCCGAGGCGTTCATGAGCCTCACGCAAGACATGTTCCCACCCAACGACGGTGCTGTCAGCACCGTGTCGAGTTGAACATCCGTGGGATGAACAAGTCGCCACGGTCAGTCCATCCCGCTACCACCACGCCGCCGGGGCGCGGTCAGGCTCAGCTAGCGGGTCGCCCGGGAACGTTGTGCGTGAAACCCCGGGATGCCGGCGCCGCCAGGCAAGGACGCAGGATCGAAGGTGTGGCCGTGCCACATCGAGATCCGAGGACGCCGCCCTGGCGGTGATCGGCGCCCGAGGTTTCGG
>JALZJA010000117.1 GCA_030860005.1 Actinomycetota bacterium | reverse complement strand
GCCCCTGGACGCTCGACAAGGCGCCGCCGAACTTCATCAGCAAAGACGAAGGCCCCGCCCGGCTGCGCGCCTCCTACGGCGACGAGAAGTTCGCACAGCTCGTTGCGCTCAAAGACAAATACGACCCCGACAACGTCTTCTCACTCAACCAGAACATCCCACCGGGCGTGGGGAACGCGTAGCTGTCATTCGTGGTCGATCTCGATCGGCTGCTGGATCGCGAGGCGGCGCGGGTAGCCTCGCGCAATATGCGCACTCCCGATTTCGTCGGCGTGCTGGAGACGGTGCTCTATCACGACACTGCGGACCGAGACGCCGTCGAGCGCTTCTACCGCGAGCTGCTCGGGCTGCCGGCCGTCGCGGGCTGGCAGGACGGCGTCGCGTTCCGTTCCGGGTCGGCGGCGCGTCCTGCTGCTCTTCGACCGCGGACAGCTCGCACAGCGCGCTGGCCCGATCGCCGACCACGCAACCAGTGGTGCGGGGCATGCGTGCCTGCAGGCCCGCCGCGACGATTACGAGCGTTGGCGTGAGCGGCTCGAAGCCGCCGGCGTGCAGATCCTCCACGACCACGAGTGGAACCGCGGGCGCTCGTTCTACTTCAAGGATCCCGCCGGAAACCTGCTCGAGATAGCCGACGGCGATCTCTGGCCATCACGCTGACGCTGCGGCCGGCGATGCCATACCGCGCCTAGCAGCGTCAAGCGTTGCGCTGTGCCGATAGGCGCGCCCTCCGCGGTGATTCCGCTGAGGGGGCCGTTTCGGGTTTCGGGCGATCTCGCATAGGCCGCGCATAGGCCGGCGCCAGTCCCGATAGCGGTTGGCTTGTGGGCCCGGGTCTAGTCGTGTCCGGGTAGGACGATCCCGGCTTCGTAGGCGAGGATCACGGCTTGTACGCGGTCGCGGATCCCGAGTTTGATCAGGATTCGTCCGACATGGGTCTTGATGGTCTTCTCGCTGAGATAGAGGCGCTGGGCGAGCTCGCTGTTTGAGAGTCCGCGGGCGATCAGTTCGAGTACCTCGCGTTCGCGGGGTGTGAGCTCGTCGAGCTGCGGGGGAGTCTTGGAGGAGGGTCCGGGCGCGTCGACGAAGCGCTCGATGAGTCGCCGCGTGACGGAGGGTGAGGCGAGCGCCTCGCCTGCTGCGACTGCCCGGATTGCGTCGATGATCCGCTCGCGTGGCGCGTCTTTGACGAGGAATCCGCTGGCGCCGGCTTTGAATGCTTCGTAGACGTAGTCATCGAGGTCAAAGGTGGTCAGCATCAGCACGCGCGGGCCGTGGGTCGCGATGCGGCGGGTGGCCTCGATGCCGTCCAATGAGGGCATCCGGATGTCCATCAGCACCACGTCGGGCTGCAGGCGAAGGGCGAGGTCGACGGCGGCTTGGCCGTTGGCGGCCTGGGCGATGACCTGCATGTCGTCGGTCGAGTCGATGATCATTTCGAGGCCTGCTCGGATGAGCTCCTGATCGTCGACGAGCAGAACCTGCAGGGTCATGGCTCGTTCTCCAGCGGTAGGCGCGCGTGCACGGCGAAGTGTCCGTTCTCCTGGTGGCCGACCTCGAGACTTCCGCCGACGAGGGCTACGCGCTCGCGCATCCCGATCAGGCCTCGGCCGGAGGTGACGCCGTCGACGGACACTCCCGCGTGGTCGTTGATGATCTCGAGCTCGAGCGTCTGCGTTTGCCAGCGCAGCGCGACCGCGACGCGGCAGGGCCCCGCGTGCTTCGCCGCGTTCGTCAGCGCCTCCTGCACGATGCGGTAGGCGGATAGGTCGACGGCGGGCGCCACCGCCCGGGGCTCCCCCTCAACCGCAAGATGCACATCGAGCCCAGCGTCACCCGCGCCGTCGATCAGCGCCTGGACGCTTTGGATCCTGGGCTGCGGCGAGCGTTCAGCGTCGTCGCGATCCTCGCCCATGAGGCCGAGTAGGCGGCGCATCTCGGTCAGCCCCTCGCGGCCCGCCCGCTCGATGGCCCGCAGGCTCTGCTCGGCGCGTTCGGGTTCGCGGCGCATGATGCCCTGCGCTCCCGTCGATTGCATGACGATGAGCGCGAGGCTGTGAGAGACCGCGTCGTGCAGCTCGATCGCGATGCGACGGCGCTCCGCGGCGACTGCCGCGCGTGCGTCCTCCTCGCGGTGACGATCGCGCTCGGCGGCATTGCGCGCGAGCACGCGAGCTCGATCGTGGCGTGAGCCGGCGACCCGTCCGACGGCCCAGACGGCGAGCAGGAAGACGGGTGCCGCGACGGGATCGGGGCTGGCCTCGCCTCCGGTTCCGCGAGCGGCGGCGACCTCGATCGCTGCCATAGCCAGGGTGATGCCCAGCAGCGATGGCCATCGGCGGGCATGGATTCCGACCGAGTAGGCCGCGACGAGGGCTGCGAGAAACGACGGAAGAAGCTCGAGCGGCTCGGCGATCAGCGCGCGCGCGGCGATCGCC
>JALZJA010000101.1 GCA_030860005.1 Actinomycetota bacterium | reverse complement strand
TCATGCGCCGCCTCCTGCGCGACATCGCCGAGGGCCGTGAGCTGGGCGACGTCACGACGCTGCGCGACCCCGACGTGATGGGTCAGCTCGAGGGCAAGGTGCAGGAGCGCCAGGCGGCAGGGGAGGACGGGTAGGCGCCGACGAGCCCGTGACTGGCCGATCAGGCACCCCGTCAGCCTTGACGCGCAGGATTTGAACGTGTCCTCGGGAAGCATTGACTGAATGCCCGTCGACACCCTCCTCTTGGAGCGATTCGGCCCGTTCGCCGAGGCGGAACTTGATCTCGTTCCGGGCGTCAACGTGCTGCTGGGCGCGAACGGGACTGGTAAGACATTCGCTGCGAAGGCGCTGTACTCGGTCCTCAAGGCGCTCGGTGACGCCCCACCTGGCATGGCTCCCCGCGAGGCGGTCAGGGCCAAGCTCGCCGGCGTCTTCCACCCCGATGACGGTGACATCCGACGTCTGGTTCGTCGTGTGCACGGCAGGAGCAACGCGCGCGTACGCGTTCAGTTCGATGACGGCGCATGGGTGCGGCTGACGATCTCCACCGGCTCGCGACCGATCTCCAACCTCGACTATCCCCGAGCGGTTGGGGGGAAACGAGAAGCTGCGATCCTCGAGGCGCCGGCGCTCTTTCTTCCTTCGCGTGAGGTGCTCGCGATGTACGAGGGGTTCGTCGCCGCCTACGTGGGGCGGGAGCTGTCCTTCGACGAAACCTACTACGACACAGCGGTGGCGCTGAGCGCCGCGGCACTGCGCGGTCGTCGCCCCGGCAAGCTGCGAGAGGTGGCGGAGGCGTTAGAAAAGGAGATGGGCGGCAGGGTTCGGCTCGAGGGACCGCGCTTCTACCTGCACGCTGAGCAGGGCGGCCGCCTGGAGGCGCACCTGCTCGCCGAGGGTCTGCGCAAGGTCGCGTCGGTGGTTCATCTGATCGCCAATGGCGCGCTGCGCCAAGGCGGCCTGCTGATCTGGGACGAGCCCGAGGCAAATCTGCACCCGCGCCTCGCCGAGGTCGTCGTCGACTGCCTGCTCGCGTTGGCCGAGGGAGGGGTCCAGGTGATCGTCGCCACCCACGATTATCTGGTCGCCGACGCGATCTCGCGGGCGAGCGAGTACCGCGACGTGCTCGGCACCGCAGCCGAGGTGAGGTTCTTCCAGCTGATACGCGAGGACGGCGCGCCGGCCAAGGTGCAGCGGGCCGACACGTTCTCCGACATCCCGACGAACCCGTTGCTCGAGGCGTTCTTGGAGCACCATGATCGTGAGCAGCAGCTGGTTGTGCGCCAGCTTGGAGGCGATACGCAATGATGACGATCACAGAGGGGCGGCAGGAGCTGACGCTCGACGCGTCGTGGCATGGGGTGAAGTGGGACGAGGCCTGGGAGTTCAAGGGCTCGATGGAGTCGACGTTCGCTCAGCTCTCCGGACGGTCGGTCAAGGCGGCCGATGTGGTGGGAGTCCGCCGGGGGCGTGGGATCGAAACCGTCCTGCTCGTGGCCGAGCTCAAGGACTTCGACCGCTCGCATCTGCCTGCAGCACAGGCAGCCGCTGTGGCGCGCAAAGGCACCAGCGATGAGGTGATGCGCGACATCATCGCCAAGGTCATCGACTCCCTCTGCGGAGCCGCGTTCGCTCACGACGTGGCCGGTGCCCGCGTCCCCGAGCTCGATCACTGGCGAACGGCGCTCGGTCTCAAGACGACGAAAGTGCTCGTGCTCGTCTGTGTGGAGCTTCCGGGCTCCCAGGTCGGGGCCGTGCTGCCCTGGACGACGGCGCTCAAGCGACGCCTGCGCTGGCTCGGGCCGAGCGCGCGCGTCATCGTCACAGGGGCGAGACGCCCGTTTCGCGGCGACGGCCTCGCATACGGGGTCACATGAGCGCCCGGTTGCCGGGTTGAGTCGCGCGGGTCGTTGCCGGGCGGCGAGACCTCGCCGTGTCGAGGAGTGTGTCCCTCCCGCGCCCGGGGTAGCGCCGCTTGAATGCACGCCAACGACGTCACCCCTGAACTCCTGCGCCGCCTGGCGGGCACGCGTGCGCAGCGCGGCCGGGTCCTGAGCCTGTACCTCAACCTCGATCCTCACGAGCACGACACGCTGCGGGCGCGTTCCAGTGCTGTCGGCTCGCTGCTCAGCGAGGCGCGCGAGCACGTCGAGGCCTACGCCAACGCTGACCACGACGCGCGCGCGGGCCTGCGCGACGACCTGCGCCGTGTGGAGGAGCTCCTCGCGCCCGACCAGATCCACGGCGACGGCGCGCATGGTTTCGCGATCTTCGCCGACGGCCCCGATGACCTTCTCGAGGTGCTGCGCCTGCCGCGCCCCGTCGCCTCTCAGGTCGTCGTCGACCAGACCCCCCACGTCCGCTCGCGGCCTTCGAGGAGGAGGCCCGCTGGTGCGTCGCGCTGGTCAACCGCTCCCTGGTGCGCCTCATGGTGGGCACACCCGACGCGCTGGCCGAGGTGGACTCCTTCGACGACGACACGCACGGTCGCCATGATCAGGGCGGCTGGGCCCAGGCCCGCTGGGAGCGCTCGGTGGAGGAGGACGTGACCGATCACCTCGACCGCGTGGCGCAGCGCTGGGCGCGCCGGCGCCGGCGCTGCGACCGCCTTCTCTTCGCCACGCCCGCGGACCAGCGTCGGCGCCTCGAGGCCACGCTGCCGCCCGACGTGCGCTGCCGCCTGGCCGGCCACCTCAGTCTCGACG
>JALZJA010000091.1 GCA_030860005.1 Actinomycetota bacterium | reverse complement strand
TCCACACAGCTCCGGCCAGCAGTCGTTGACGTGCTCGCCGAGCGCCGCCGCAGGGGCGCCGAGCGTGCTCGTCAGCAGGCTCGGTAGCAGCGCCGTCGGGATCTCGTGCCCGAGGTCCGAGAGGAGGCTCGCTGCACCGATCCCGCGGACACCGGGGTTCAGCCACGCGTCGGGCACGGGCTCGACGGTGGAGCTCACTGCGCGAACGCTACGAGAACGGGCGTCGCGCGGTCAGCGCGGCACGTACGCGACCCGGTCCCACGAGGGCTCGGGTGACAGCTCGATCGCCTCGCCGTCGCGATCGGGCTGGACGTAGGCGAAGGTGTGCGTGGGCGCGTCGAAGGCGATGTCGAGCTCGCCCTCCTTGACGCGCTGGTCAAGCCACGCGGAGCGGAAGACCAGACGGCGCAGCCAGTGCACGAGCGAGCGCTCCGCCGGGCCGCACAGCTCGGGCCAGCAGTCGTTGACGTGCTCACCGAGCGCGGACGCCGGATCCTGGATCTCGCCGTTGACGGCGAGGTTCACGAGATCCTCGAGCTCGCGCTCGCACAGACGGCCGTTCACGAAGCCGAGCTTGAGCGCGGCCTGCTCGCAGCGCTCGCCGAAATCGCGCTCGTTGAAGGTAAAGCGGAGCTCCCCGTACTCGAGAACGAAGTCCTCCCCCGAGTCGTAGTTGCCGCGTCGTTGTGTCTCGTCCATTGGGCGCGTCGGGATCCTAGGCGCGACTCCTTCCCCTTTAGACCAGTGCACGCGAAGTTGCATCGATCCGCGATCCTTTCGGCATGCGAGCCATGCCCGAGGCCCGACGCGACGGACGCCTGGCGGGCTTTCAGATCGTCGCGGGGATGGTGGCGCTCATGTGGGCCTCAGAGGTCCTCGACGTCATCGCCGGCCACCGCCTCGATCGCTTGGGGATCGAGCCGCGCGAGACGGACGGCCTCATCGGCGTCGTGACCGCCCCGTTCCTGCATGGCGGCTTCGGGCACCTCATCTCCAACACGTTGCCCTTCGTGACGATGGGGATCGTGATCGCGTTTGCGGGCGCAGCGCGCGTGCTGGCCGTCACCGCGATCGTCGCCGTGGGGAGCGGCCTGGGAGCGTGGCTGCTGGGGGACGAGGGCACCGTTCACATCGGTGCCAGCGGCGTCGTCTTCGGCTACGGGACCTATCTGCTGGCCCGCGGCTTCTTCAACCGCGACGCGCTGGAGCTCGCGATCGCCGCGGTGGTCGCCGTGATCTGGGGCGGCGCGCTGCTGGGCGGCGTGCTGCCAGAGGAGGGCGTGTCGTGGCAGAGCCACGTCTTCGGCGCGATCGGCGGCGTCATCGCCGCGCAGCTGCTGGCGCGCAAGCGCGACGGGGGGCGAACTTCGACCGACCCCGCCTAATGCGGGCATGACCGACGACGACGCCTCCACCATTCTCATCGTCGAGGACGACGACATCACGCGCACGTTCCTCGCCGACAACCTCTCCGCGGACGGTTACGACCTGCTCGTCGCCGACTGCGCGCGCGACGCCAGGCACCTGCTCGAGCGCAAGTTCCCCGACATCGCCCTCGTCGACCTCAACCTGCCGGACTCGAGCGGCTTCGAGCTGCTGCGCCACGTGCGCGCCGCCGACGGCGTCGCCAGCCGTGTCGATCCGGACATGCCGCTGATGGTCCTCAGCGGCCGCTCGTCCGAGCTCGACCGCGTGCGCGGCTTTGATCGCGGGGCCGACGACTACGTCTGCAAGCCCTTCTCCTATCCCGAGCTGCGGGGCCGCATCACGGCCCTGCTGCGTCGCTGCGACCGCCGCCCCGCGCGCGGGCGCCTGCGCGCCGGAGCGCTGGAGATCGACCCGTCCGCGCGCGACGTCCGTCTGCACGGCGAGCGCGTCGTCCTCTCCCAGAAGGAGTTCGCGCTGCTGCGCACGCTCGCCAGCGAGCCGACGCGCGTCTTCACCAAGGAGGAGCTCCTGCGGACGATCTGGGGTTTCCGGGCGCGCGGTTCCACGCGAACGCTGGACTCCCACGCCTGCCGCCTGCGCCACAAGCTCGGCGT
>JALZJA010000046.1 GCA_030860005.1 Actinomycetota bacterium | reverse complement strand
ACGTCTCGTGGGTGGCTAGCCGCCGGCCATCGCCGGCAGGATCACGAGGACGTCGCTTCCTCCGACCGGGGTGTCCAGGCCATCGAGCACCCGCACGTCTTCATCGTTGAGGTAGACGTTGACGTAGCGGTTGAGCTCACCGCCACCGGAGAAGATCTGCGACTCCGTCGACGGGTGCGTGTCGGCAAGCGAGCGCAGGACGTCGCCGACGTTGCCTCCTTCGGCGTCGACTTCCTTCGCGCCGTCCGTGGACGGGCGCAACACGGGTGGGATGCGAACAACGGCCATGTGAGCGGTGCGGAACCCTAGAGGATCTAGCCCGCCGCGGCGCAGAACGCGTCGTAGTCAGGGAAGTCGCCCATCTCGTCTTCGGTGATCTCGTCGGGCTCGCGTGAGCAGATGGCGCATTCGGGGTCGCGGCGCACCTTCAGCTCGGTGAACGTGGCGCCGAGCGCCTCGTACAGCAGCAGCCGGCCGATGAGCGGCTCGCCGGCGCCCACGATGAGCTTGATGACCTCGGTTGCCTGCAGCAGGCCCATCGTGCCGGGCAGCACGCCGAGCACGCCGTTGGCGCCGCAGCTCGGAGCGAGCTCGGCCGGCGGCGGCATCGGATACAGGCAGCGGTAGCACGGACCGTCGTATGGCGCGAAGACCGAGAGCTGGCCGTCGAAGCCGAGGATCGACGCGCTGACGACCGGGATCTTCAGGCGCACGCTGGCATCGTTGAGCAGGTAGCGCGTGGGGAAGTTGTCGGCGCCGTCGACGATGACGTCGTAGCCCTCGATGATGTCCATGATGTTCGAGGCGTCCAGGCGCGTCTCGTACTTGACGACCTCGACGTCGGGATTGATCGCGTTCATCGCCTCCTGCGCGGAGTCGACCTTCGGCGTGCCGATGCGCTCGGTCGTGTGGATGACCTGGCGCTGGAGGTTGGAGAGGTCGACCTCGTCGTCGTCGACGATGCCGATCGTGCCCACGCCCGCGGCGGCGAGGTAGAGCGCGGTCGGCGAGCCAAGGCCGCCGGCGCCCAGGAGCAGCACCTTGGCGTCGAGCAGCTTCTGCTGGCCCTCCGGGCCGATCTCCGGGATCAGCGTGTGGCGGCTGTAGCGTTCGCGCTGCTCGTCGCTGAGCGTGCGCGGGATGTCGAACTCGTAGCCGCGGTCCTTCCACAGCGTGAAGCCGCCCGTCATCGACTCGACGTGCTCGTAGCCGAGCTCCTCGAGCGTCTTCGCGGCGAGCGCGGAGCGCTGCCCGGAGGCGCAGTACAGGACGACGTGCTGATTGCGGTCCGGGACCGAGCCCTCGATCCGCGACTCGAGATAGCCGCGCGGGATGTGCGTGGCGCCAGGCAGGTGGCCGCGTGCGTACTCGTCCGTCTCGCGCACGTCGACGAAGGCGACGCCGTTGCCGTCGCCTACGAGTTCATGCGCGACGGTCGGGTCGACCTCGGCGATCTCGCTCTTGATCTTGCGGATGTAATCCGCGCCGGAGGGGCTCACGGGCAAATCTCCTCAAAGGTGGTCGAACTTCGCTGCTTCAGAAAGTGTAGCGAGGCATCGACTACCCGCTGACAACGCAAAGGAGGCGTCCCTGCCGCGCTGCGTCGGCGGCGGGACGCCTCTTTCAAACATCGGACCCTGGAGGGGAAAACCTTCGTGGAGGGAGTTGCACGAGCAGTATCGGCCATGAGCCCTGCTGCCGACATGGGGTCAAGACCCCACATGCGTAGACGCCCGGTCCTGCTGACTCAGGTGTTGACGGTCAACACCTTCCTGATCGTCGCGACCGTGTTCGCGGCGAGCGTCGCTGCGCGCTTGGATCTCGGCGACTCCGCGAGCCTGCGCCAGTTCCTCGTGCTGATCGCAGCGATCCTCGCCACGATCCTGGCCAACAACGTGCTCATGCGCCGGCGCTTCGCGCCGCTCGAATCGCTGACCCGAACGATGGAGTGCGTCGACCTCACATTGCCGGGGATCCGCGCGCAGTCAGACGCGGGCGAACCGGCCGATGTCGCGCGCCTGCGCGAGTCCTTCAACCTCATGCTCGAGCGACTCGAGGCCGAGCGCGCGGGCACGGCGAAGGCGGTGCTGCGCGCGCAGGAGTCCGAGCGCGCCCGCGTCGCGCGCGATCTGCACGACGAGGTCAACCAGGCCCTCACCGCGGTCTCGCTGCGCCTCGCCGCCACCGCCGAGCGTGCGCCGCCCGAGCTCGCAGAGGAGCTCGCCGAGACACAGCGCCTCGCCGGCCAGGCGATGCAGGAGCTGCTCGGCCTCGCCCGCGAGCTGCGCCCCGCCGCGCTCGATGACCACGGTCTCATCCCTGCGCTGCGCACGCAGGTGCGGCTGTTCGGCGAGCGCCACGAGATCCAGGCGAACTTCGCCGCCGACGGGCCGCGGCCGCTGCTCGGCGAGACCGAGCAGCTCGTCGCCTACCGCGTCGTACAGGAAGCGCTGTCAAACGCCGCCCATCACGCGCAGCCGACCCGGGTGACCGTGAAGATCCTCGGCTGCAACGGTCAGCGCGTGAACATCACGATCCATGACGACGGTTGCGGCTTTCACCCCCACCGCGTCGACGGCTCGGGCTCGGGCCTGCGCGGGATGCGCGAGCGCGCGATGCTCGTGGGCGCGCAGCTCGAGGTGCGCTCGGCGCCGGGCGCCGGGACGACGACCGAGCTCGCGCTGCGCGCGAGAGGGACGCGAGCGCCGTGATCCGCGTCCTCATCGCCGACGACCACGGCATCGTGCGCGGCGGTCTGCGCCTGCTGCTCGACCGCCAGCCGGACATGCAGGTCGTGGCCCAGGCGTCCGACGGCATCGAGGCCGTCGAGCTCGCGCTGCGCGAGCGGCCCGACCTGTGCGTGCTCGACGTCGCGATGCCGCGCATGACGGGCCTCGAGGCGACGCACGAGATCCGCGCCCATGCGCCCCAGATCTCGGTGCTGCTGCTGTCGATGCATGACGACGAGCGTTACCTCTTCGAGGCGCTCCAGGCCGGCGCCGCCGGTTATGTGCTCAAGCGTGAGGCCGACCACGCGCTCGTGCATGCAGTCCACGCCGTCATGTCCGGCGAGCCGTTCATGACGAACGCCGCCGAACGCTCGCTCGTGCGCGAATGGATGGCCGACGACAGCACCGGGCCGGCGGAGCCGCTCACCCCGCGCGAGCGCGAGGTGCTCAAGCTCATCGCCGAGGCCCACACCAACCGGGAGATCGGCGATCTGCTGCACCTCGCCGAGAAGACGGTCGAGTCCCACCGCGCCAACCTGCTGCGCAAGCTCGGCATGCGCGATCGGGTGGAGCTCGTGCGGTATGCGATCCGGCGGGGGCTCATCGAGGCGTGAGGCGGTCTCGGCGTAGGTGCGCGGCCGCTCGTTAGCCTGAACAGCATCGATGAAGGGTGCGAGAGCGATCCGCCGAGGCGGGATCCGTCGCCAATCCGGCGGTTCTGTCGCTTATGCAGCGGCATGCGCAGCAACTTCGACACGACCGCGGCCACACTTACGGTCGTGTCGCCTATGCAGCGGCATGCGCAGCAACTTCGACACGACCGTCTCGCGGGCCGCCCCCGCCGCCCGCCCGCGCTCGATGCGGGTTCGTCGACGGTACGACTAACGAACCTCAGCCGGAGCGCCGCACACCCCGCTCGCTCTACCCTCAGCAGCCATGGCCCCGCGCCTCCGCCTCGCGCTCGTCGTCACGGGCATCCTCGCCCTGGCCACGGTCGCGGCCGTGCTCGCGTTCGCGGTCGGCGAGCGGACCGCGAGCGACACGACGTTCGAGGGCGCATCGCGCCCGGCGAGCATCCCGCCGGCGCGCATCGACCTGCCCGACGAGCGCGGCAAGCTCGTGCGGATGAGCGATATGCGCGGCAAGCCCGTCGTCATCACCTTCCTCTACACGACATGCGAGGACACGTGTCCGCTCACGACGGACCAGATCCGCGGTGCGCTCGACGAGCTTGGCCACGACGTGCCCGTGATCGCGGTGAGCGTCGATCCCGTCAACGACACCGCGGCCCGCGCACGCCGCTTCAGCTTCGAGCGCCAGATGACCGGCCGGATGCGCTGGGTGCTCGGGGACCGCGGCAGCCTCCAGCGCGTCTGGCGCGCCTTCGGCATCCAGCCCCAAGGCGAGGACACGGAGCACTCGGCCTCGACGGTCCTGCTCGATGGAACCGGCCGCCAGCGGGTCGGCTTCTCCAGCGACGTGCTGACGTCCGATGCGCTCGCGCACGACATCGCGCTGCTCGAGGGCGCGGGAGGCTGACGCTCAGACGCGCGGCGGATCGTCCGTCTGCTCGCGACGCGCCCCGGTCGCGCGGCGGCGGTCGCGCAGCGCCTGAAAGCCGAGCGCCAGGAAGACGAGCACGAGCGGCAGCAGGTACAGCAGGTTGACGAGCCAGTGGCCGGCGTGAGCGAGTGGTGGCGTCATGTGTTGGCGGAGGACAGCAGCCAGAGGCCGAGCGAGGTGAAGGCGATCATGACCGCGAGCATCCAGTATTGCGACCGCGCGGCCACGCGCGGGTCCTTGAACGTCACGAGCGCGCGGTCATGCGCCAGGATCAGGCCGGCCACGTGCCCGATGACGAGCGCGCCGACCTGGACGTACCAGATGGCGGTCGCTGAGACCCAGGCGTAGTCGACCTGGTTGTTCGCCGTTCCGAACAGGTCCTTGCCCTGGCCGAGCGGGTCGGAGATGAGGTAGCCCAGCGTCTGGCCGCGGAATGCCAGCAGCGAGAAGTAGTGCGCGATGACATACGCCAGCGCGATCGGAACGAGCGAGTGCACGAAGCGGCCGGCCAGCTCGGCGGTGGTCATGTCCACGTGCGCATCGCGGCGCATCCCCCACACGCCGAGCATGAAGAAACCAGTCACGACGAGCACCGCGCCGAGGATCCCGATCGACTCGGCGATGTTGAGCGCCGTCGTCTGGCCGATCCCGAGATCGCGGACCCCCTTCGCGAGGTCGGGTGAGAGCGCCTCCCACGTCGGTCCCGCCGAGAAGCCGTCGAACGCGGTCGTCCCGATCATCGCGCACAGCAAGAACACGGTCCCCGGCACGATGTCGAGCGACGTGACACCGCTCAGCGGCGGGCGCGTATGGAGCGCGCCGCGCTCCCAGCGCAGCGGGGACAGCCGCGCGAAGAGGCCGAAGTAGACGGCGAGGCCGTCGCCGTGGCGGTTCCACGACTCGATCCCGTAGAGGCTCATGCCGACGAACTGGACGGCCGCATAGACGAGCGCGAGCGTCGCGAGGTTGCTCGGGTCGTTCGAACCGATGTACGCGAGCTCGATCCAGACGAACACGAGGACGCCCGCGGCCGCCGGCCAGCGGCCGAGGCGCTCCGGGTAGGGCAGCGGCGCGGGCAGGCCATCGCGACTGGCCATCGTCGCCACCCCGGCGACGGCGCGCGCGACCGCCCGCCACGGGTTGAATGCCTTGAAGACGTCACCGAACAGCAGGCTGAGCGGAACGAGCCCGACCCAGACGGCGACGAACACGAACGCCGGCGCGATATTGCTCGTCTCGACCTGCGCGCCCTCGAAGCCCGCGTACACGAGCAAGACGAACAGCGCGACCCCGATTGCCCCGCAGATCGGGTCCAGCAGCCGCGGTACGGCCAGCCGCCGCCGTTCGGCGGCGCCCTCAAGGCGCGGGCGCTGCCACAGGACCGCGAGCCCGACGAACGACGCGATGAGCACGACGCTCGCGCCCCAGCCGAACAGCCACTTGGGGATCGGCAGGTCTTCGCGGCCGACGCCGACGCCGTGGGCCAGCGCCGCCTCCGGGACCGTCGCGACGACCAGCGCCGCCGCGACAGCGCTCAACGCGAGCAGGCGGCGCCGGTTCATGCGCGGAGTGTAGGAACCGGCGCCCGCGCGCCGCGTCAGCGGTGCGTCAGGCGCGCCCGTTCAGGCGCTCGACGCCGTCGAGCAGCTCCCAGTTGGCGCGCAGGACGCTCTCGGCGGTGGCGAGCAGCGCGTCCTCGTCGGCGCCCGCGAGGCGCTGCTCGATGAGCGCGCGCCCGGCGGCGGCGTGCTCGTGGTCGAGCTCGGCGTGCAGCGTGAAGTACGCCGTGCCCGGGCCGTCCTCCATGTCGTAGAACGCCTTCAGCCCGTCGCGCTTGGTCGTCGCGATCGCCGGTTGGCCGGACTCGATCGCGTACAACCCGACAAGCGTGTGCAGCAGGTCGCGATCGCTGTCGCCGGCCCACGCGGCGGCGCAGGCGGCCGTCTCGGGCGCGGGCTGCGCAGCGGGCGCGCCGCCGACGGCGGTGGCGAAGTCGGCCCACAGCTCGACGTGGGAGGCCTCTTCGGCGGCGTGCCGGGCCAGCTCGGCCTCGATCGAGGGATCCGCCGCGCAGCGGGCGGCGCGCGCCGAGGCCTCGGCCAGCCCGACCACCGCGTGGTGGTACTCGCCCGCGTAGACCGCGAGCTCCTCGCGGGAAAGCTCTCCCTTGGACCAGCGCTGGTAGAAGCTGTGCTCCAGCACGTCGTGACGAGCGCGGACGGCCTCGAGGCGAGCCCAGAAATCCATGCGAATCCTCCAATGCGTCGTACGGGTTTGAGCGATCGTACTTCAGTGGGTTGCGGGGCGTGGAGCCCCGAGATCAGCGGCTGACAGGTCGTCGAGCAGGCGCTCGAGGCGCGGCGGCCCTTCGCCGTCCAGCGCCACCGCTCCGCCGGGCCAGTACGGGCCCGAGCGCGGCCGGCCGGGCGCCATGAAGTGCGTCTCGAACGTCCACGAGCCGAGGTTGTGCAGACGCGTGCCCGACGGCGTTCGCCACTCGGACGGGTCGTCGCCGTCGAGCATCCCGGTGCGGTGGGTGTGCCCGAACACGAGGTGCTCGGGGGCGAGCCGCAGGCGGCGCGCGGTCTCGCCGATCGCCTCGAGGGCCGCGCGGCGCAGCGCGTGGGGACCGATGTCGGCGCGCACGGGTCCAATCCCGGCGCGGTTGGCCGCGAGCACGGCGAGCCGGAACGGGACGGCCAGCGCGTAGCTGCGCAGCGAGCGCCTCGACCCGCCGCCTTCGAGCGCCGTCCAGGCCTTCGCCGCGGTACCCGTACCGGGGGCGCGGCGGCCCGAAGCGGTGCGCTGAGCGCTGGCCTGGATCCAGGCATAGGTCGGCGCCAGCCGGGCCTCGTAGTCGTCGGGCGTCGCCCGGTCGGGGACCGCGCCCACGAGGCGACCCATGACGCCCGCGGCCACGCGCTCGAGCGTGGGGACCTCGGTGTGGGCATCGATGTAGTGGCCGTGCATGGCGTAGACGTCGTCGCGCAACCAGACGCCCGGGTAGACGATCTCGACCGCCGCAGGCGCAAGCCAGCCGGCGAGCCGCTTTGCGATCCACGAGGCATGGTGCGGCGCGACGCGCTGCTCGAGCTCGAGCGGGCCGGGCGCGTCGCGGCGCCCGCGCCAGTCCAGCCAGCCGGCGGCGAGCGCGTGATCGTGGTTGCCGGCGGCGATGAGGACCTCGCCGTCGGGCCCCAGCGCGTTGCCGATCGCGCGCATCACGGGCTCGGCCGCCGCGAGCGCGTCGCGTGCGGGGCCGCCGCGCAGCTCGATCGTGTCGCCGAGCAGGACGAACCTGTCGACCACGTCGAGTCGCGCCAGCAGCCGATCGAGCGCTTCGGGGCGCGAGAGCACGTCGACACCGCTGTGGATGCCCAGGTGCAGGTCGGAGATGACGAGCGTGCGCATCGCGGCAGCAGGCTACGCGACGTTGCGGCGTGGCATCCCGGCGCGACGAGGGCTCGAGGCTACGCCGTCGCGGCAAGGTCCTCGCGGATGCGCTTGGGCAGCATGAAGCGCACGTCCTCGCGAATGACCTCGAACTCCGACACGTCGGTGACGCCGCGATCGGCGAAGAACCTCACGAGCCGGTTGACGAGCTCCTCCGGCGCGCTGGCCCCGGACGAGATGCCGACGACGCGCTTGCCCTGCAGCCACCCCTCGTCGACCTGGCCCTCGTTGTCGATCAGGAAGGAGTCCGCGCCGTAGTCGCGGGCGACCTCGACGAGGCGCTGGGAGTTCGAGGAGTTCTGTGAGCCGATGACGAGCACGAGGTCGCATTCGGCCGCCATCTGCTTGACCGCCGCCTGGCGGTTCGTCGTCGCGTAACAGATGTCGTCGGTGCGCGGCCCGGTGATCTCCGGGAACCGCTCGCGCAGGCGGTTGATGATCGTCCGCGTCTCGTCGACCGACAGCGTCGTCTGGGAGATGTACGCGATCCGCTGGGGATCGGGCACGCTGAGAGCATCGACGTCGGCCTCGGTCTCGACGAGCACGATCGATTCGGGGGCCTCGCCCATCGTGCCCTCGACCTCCTCGTGGCCGCTGTGGCCGATGAGCACGATCGTGTAGCCCTCGGCGGCGAACTTCTTCGCCTCGACGTGGACCTTCGTCACCAGCGGGCAGGTCGCGTCGATCGTCGACAGCGCGCGCTCGGCGGCCTGTGCGTGCACCGCCGGCGACACCCCATGCGCCGAGAGCACCGTCGTCGCGCCCTCGGGGATCGATTCGTCGATCTCGTCGACGAATATCGCCCCGCGATCGCGTAGCTGCTCGACGACGTGCTTGTTGTGGACGATCTCCTTGCGCACGTACACGGGCGCCCCGTAGAGCTCGAGCGCGCGCTCGACGGTCTGGACCGCTCGATCGACGCCCGCGCAGTAGCCGCGCGGAGCCGCGAGCAGGAGCTTTTCGACGATGAAGGCCATGGTTTCAGTGTGGCAGAGCGGCTCCATCCTCCGGCCAGATGGTGCTTGCTCCTCTTGTCATACCCTAGGGGGGTATGCTTAGATACACCCCATGCAAGCCAGCACGGCGCAACAGCACCATCACGAGATGCCGACGTCCGGCGGGGCGCTCAACCGCGTCGCGCTCAGCGCGACGCTGCACTGCCTCACCGGCTGCGCCATCGGCGAGGTGCTCGGCATGATCATCGGCACCGCACTCGGGTTCTCGGACCTCGGCACGATCGCCCTCGCCGTCACACTGGCGTTCCTGTTTGGCTACGGACTGACGAGCCTGCCGCTGCTGCGCGCCGGACTCGCCTTGAGCACGGTCATCCCGATCGCGCTGGCGTCGGACACGCTCAGCATCGCAGTCATGGAGATCGTCGACAACGCGATCATGCTCGGCGTCTCCGGCGCGATGGAGGCCAGCCTCGACGACGTGCTGTTCTGGGGCGCCCTGTCCTTCGCCCTGGTCATCGCCGGCGCCGTCGCGTGGCCGCTCAACCGCTGGCTGATCGCCCGCGGCAAGGG
>JALZJA010000026.1 GCA_030860005.1 Actinomycetota bacterium | reverse complement strand
CTCGCGCTCGTGCTCGACGACACCGACATCCACGCCGACGAGGAGGTGCTCGCAGAACCCCAGGCCGCCTGAGCGCCTGCCCGCCTCGCGCGCGGGCGCGCGCGAAAAACTGTGCAAAACCTTCGGTTTTGCACAGCACTACTACGACAACAACAGCCGACGAGCAGTTACACCACTTCAGACGACTTGACTCTCAACTCTCTATCGCCTCCTCGGGGGAGGACCAGGTTCTATGGGGGCGTCGCTCCGGTGGCGCATCTCAGTTAGGGCCGTCTATGCGGCCAGAGCGCGCGTGGCGCCTGCCGGAGCGAAGGGCTGGTTGCGGGTGAGCATGTGCCAGATCGCCTCGGCCAGCCGGCGGGCGATGTCGACTTGGGCGACCTTCGCCCCGCGCTGCTTGCCCAGCCGAGCCTTGTTGCGCTGGTAGCGGTCGCGATAGACCTCGTGGCGGCAGGCGTGTGTCGCGGCTTCCATCAGCGCCCAGCGCAGGTACTTCGGGCCAGCGTGCGTGAGGTGGCCACGGCGGTCGGTGTTGCCCGACTGGTAGACGCGGGGACACAGGCCGGTGTAGCCGCAGAGCTTCTTCGGCGAGGCGAAGCGGTCGATGTCGCCGATCTCGGCGGCGATCGTGTAGCCGAGCACCCACGCGATCCCCGGAGCGCTCATCAGCAGCGGGATGTAGCGGTGATCGACGCCGAGCGCCTTGAGCTCGCGATCGATCTCGGCGACCTGTCGGTCGAGGTCATCGATCATGGCGACCGCCGCGAGGACCCCGCCGCGCCACGGCTCGGGAAACTCCAGGAGCTCGAGCAGCTTGCGGCCCTGGGCGCCGAACAGGTCGCTGACGGGACAGGTGTGCCCGAACGCCAGCAGTTGGGCATGGACGCGATGCTTCAGCGAGCTGCGCTTGCGCACCAAGAACAGCCGCCAGCGCGCGCGCTCGCGCTCTTGGCGCTGCTCAAAGCCCGGAAGCCAGATCGCCGGAACCAGATCGCGGCGCGACAGCTCGGCGAGCACCCACGCGTCGATGCGGTCGGTCTTGCACGCCAACGGTCCCAGGCCCTTGACCTTCTGCGCGTCGGCGACCTCAACCTTCCAGCCGCAGCGCTCCAGGGTGTCGTGCACGAACCGCGCGCCGTTCATCGACTCGATCGCCGCGCGCACCGCCACAGGCCCATGACGCAGCTCAACGCGGCGCACGAACCCGGCCAGGCCGTCGCCGTCCGGTGGCGCCGCGCCGACCTCGACACGAGCACCCTGCTCGTCAATCAGGCAGTAGTCCAGCCGCCTGCGACTCAAATCCAAACCAGCGTGCAACATTGAAGACGGGCCTCCTTCGCAGCTCGCTCCCTCGATGACACGCCGGAGCGTGCCACCGCGGGAGGCCCCCTTCATGACATTCAGTCGACGTCTACACGACCGACGGCGACTTTCTGTGCGAGGCGAGGCCCCAAGGGACGCTCACGCGCGAGCAGATCGTGGCTGCCAAGAGCCAGCAGCGCGCGCGCTGGGTCGTTCAGAACCAGCGCCTGCGAAACGCGATCTCGAAGTCTGAGGAGCGCTACGCACCCACCAACCGACCCGATGGCTTGGAGGTGGTGACGGTCAGCGCCGACGACGCCTACCGCGACCCCGACCGCCGTGAACCCGACAGCGAGCTGCTCGACGAGCTCGGAATCAGCGACGACCTCTACGAGCCGTGGCAGCCCAAAGGAGCGTCCTCATGATCGAGCATTACCTGCAGCTCGACGGCGCTCACGTCGTCAACACACCGAACCTCGCGCTCGCCCTGGAGAACATGCGCGACGTGCGTCGGCGCCACGCGATCTCGTTGTTCTTCGGAGATCCCGGCGTCGGCAAGACGATCGCCGCACAGGCGATCGCCGAGTCCTTCGATGAGGGCGAGGGCTGCATCGTCAAGCTGACAATCGCACCGAATCCGCGGATGATCGCCAACGCGATCCTCGAGAAGCTGACCGGCGTCTTTCATGACGAGACGCGCTGGGAGGCGGCCCGCACGCTGACACTGGAGCTGCGCGAGCGTCCGCGGATGGTGATCGTCGACGAGGCTCAGAACGCCGGGCTGGACTGCATCGAGTGGCTGCGCTGGCTGCACGAGGAGGTACCACGCCGCCTGACGCTGCTGTTCGTCGGCGGGCCGCAGGTTCGCGCGCGGGTGATGCGCTCGCCGCAGCTGACGCGCCGCATCTTTCAACCGACGGCGTTTCGGGCGCTGGCCAGCACCGCGGTATTGGCCACGATCCGCTCCTTTCATCCGATGTACGAAGACGCTCCTGACGAGCTGATCCTCGACGTCGATCGCCGCCACTGCCACGGCAACTTCGGACACTGGGCGCAGCTGAGCATCACCGCCTATGAGATGTGCGAAGAGCAGGGCCTGAGCACGATCACCCAGCAGATCGCCGACATCGCGATCCGCCGCAACCAAGAACTGCGAGACCTGTAGGCGTGACGACGACAATGTCTGACCCCGCGACGATCGGGGCGCGGCGTCTGACGGGCCGTGAGCTCTTTGACCTCGCGGAGGCCTACTTCGTCTATGACCCGACCGACGGCCGTGACACGGGACGCCTCGCACGCAACCTCGGCCGACACGACGGCGTCGTCTGCGTCGAGATCCCACCAGGAGACTCCGTTCCGCTCGGCGCGCTCGCACTCGGGATCCTCGCCGGTCTGGGGAAGGACCTCGATCGCGAGAAGCAGATCACGCAACGCGACGCCTGGCGCCTGGCGCGTGTCTGGCTGAACGCCGAACAGATCCACGCGCTGATCATCATCGGCGCCGATCAGCTGGACGTCGCAACGTGGCGGCAGCTCAGCGATGTCTGTCGCCAGTCGCCGACTCCGAGCGTGATCCTCATCCAGCACCAGACCGGGCTTGACCGCACCCGGCGCGAGCTGCTTGATCGCGAGCGGACATTCACGAGCGTCCAGTCCGCCACCTTTCACGACTGGGGTACGCGCTTTGAGGCCGCGTGCGAGCACGCCTCGACCGCCGAGGTCGAGCTCGCGCCTGCCCTGAAGCCCAGGTTTCCCAGCGTGCCCGACGACGAGATCCCGTACTTCCGTGCGGCGTGTCGCGGCGCGCTCAGCAGGCCCGACTTCCGTGTCGTCGACAAGGCCTACTGAGCCGTCCCGGCTTTGACGGAGACCTTCAAACCAGGATTTCGGTCCTGGGGAGAGGAAGTCCCCTGTCATGCCACGATCCAAGAAGTACCCCGACGAGCTGCGTGAGCGCGCTGTGCGCCTCGTCTTCGA
>JALZJA010000018.1 GCA_030860005.1 Actinomycetota bacterium | reverse complement strand
CGATCGCGCTGTGCGGCGTCGCCGCGGGGCTCGCCGCGGCTGCGGGCGCGGTGGTCGCGAGCGGGGCGGTGGCGTGGGTGGCGTGCGCGGCGTTTGGTGGGCGCACGGGGGACACGCTCGGGGCGGCTGCTCTGGTTGCCGAGGTGGTCGTCTACTCGGTGCTGTCGGCGTACTGGGTCGGCTAACGGTGCCGCGCCCCGGTGTAGGAACTGCATCGATAAGGGAGGCGGGAACGGTGCGGCGCTGGCGGGTTCGCGTGCTTGAGTGACGCTTCGGCGGTCGGGCCGGCGCGAGGTGTCGGTTGTGCACGACATACGTGCTCGAATGACACATGGCGGGAATGGACCGGCGCGATGTTCGGTGGTGCACCGGCTGCGCACGCCCGCCGCGCGATCCTCTGGCGGCTACGAGCTGGAGCCGCTCGGTGTCGCCGCTCGCACCGGCTCCGGGGGTTGCCGTTGGCGTAGCCTTCGCCCATGGAGGCCGAGGTCCCCGATCCCGTGGTGATGGGGGTCATCAACGTGACGCCGGACTCGTTCTCCGACGGCGGCGCGTGGCTCGATCCCGACGCGGCCGTGGCGCACGGACGCGAGCTTGTCGCGCAGGGCGCCGCGATTCTGGACATCGGCGGCGAGTCGACGCGCCCCGGTGCCGAGCCGGTCGAGGCGGCCGAGGAGCTGCGGCGCGTCGTGCCGGTGATCGAGGGCCTCGCCGGCTCCGGTGCGCGCCTGTCGATCGACACCTCGAAGGCCGCGGTGGCCGAGGCGGCACTCGTCGCCGGCGCGACGATCGTCAACGATGTGAGCGCGCTGCGCGGCGACGAGGAGATGACTGCGCTCGTGGCGCAGCGCGGGTGCGACGTCTGCCTCATGCACATGCTCGGCGAGCCGCGCACGATGCAGGCCAACCCGCGCTACGACGATGTCGTCGCCGATGTCAAGGCGTTTCTCGCCGAGCGGCTGGCGTTCGCGGTCGCGCACGGGATCGAGCAGGAGCACGTGTGGCTCGATCCCGGGATCGGCTTCGGCAAGACGGTCGACCACAACCTCGAGCTGCTGCGGCGCCTGGACGAGATCGCCGCGCTCGGCAGGCCGGTGGTCATCGGCACCTCGCGCAAGTCGTTCATCGGCCGCATCACGGGACGCGAGGCGAGCGCGCGCGTGCCGGGCACGATCGCCACGAACGTGCTCGCGCTGGCGCGGGGGGCGACGATCTTCCGCGTCCACGACGTCGCCGAGGCGCGCGATGCGCTCGCGGTGGCGGCTGCTACGTTGCGCGGGCGATGGGCTCCGGCGACGACGACGAGCTGAGCGACGAGGGCTTTGACGACGGCGAGGAGCAGCGCGTCCAGACCGTCGTCACCGTCGAGGTCAACGGACTGTCGCTCTTCACGCACGTCGGCGTCACCGCCGCCGAGCGCGAGGTCGGTCAGCGGCTGATCCTCGACATCCGTCTCGAGCTCGGCGAGGCCGCCGCGACCGTCACGGACGAGGTCGCCGACACCGTGGACTACGCGCGTGTCTGCGAGATCGCCGCGCTCGTGGCGACGCAACGCTCCGACAAGACGCTCGAGCGGTTGTGCGCCGCCGTCGGTGACCGGCTGCTGCGCGACTTCGAGGCACAGGCCGTAGCGGTCAAGGCCTCCAAGCCCGAGCCGCCGATCCCGCTGCCGGTCGAGGACGTGTCGGTCGAGGTCTGGCGCGAGCTCGACCCGCTCGACGCCGACGACGACGATTGAGCACGATCGGCTACCTGGGGCTCGGCTCGAACGCCGGCGGCAGGCACGCGCAGCTCCAGGCGGCGGTGGATGCGCTCCCGGCGCGTGGCGTCGTCGTCCAGGCAAGCTCGTCGACGTACGACACCGACCCCGTGGGGGAGGTGCTCGACCAGCCGTCGTTTCTCAACGCGTGCCTGCGCGTGCGAACGCAGCTCGGGCCGCCGGAGCTCCTGGATGCGTGCAAGGCGGTCGAGCGCGAGCTGGGGCGCGAGCCCGGCGGCCGGCGCCACGGCCCGCGGCCGATCGACGTGGACGTGCTGCTGCTCGGCGGCGCGGAGTACGGCTCGGCGCGGCTGACGTTGCCGCACGCGCAGGTGCTGTCGCGGCGCTTCGTCCTGATCCCGTTGCTGGAGCTCGACTTCGATCTCGCGACCCCGGCGGGCGAGCGGCTCTCCGACGCGCTCGCCGCGCTGCCTGTCGGCGAGGGCGTGCGCCGCGCCGGGCCGCCGCTCGCGATCCCGTAGCGTTCCATCGGTGAGCGCCCACGACAACGCACCGCCAGCCGGTGAGCGCGTCGAGCGTCGCCGCAGTCCCGCAGAGGAGGCGCGCACGCTCGTCTCGTCGATGACGCTCGGTCACCTGGCGACGGTCGGCGAGGAGCGCGATCCATGGTGCTCGCTCGTCGCCTACGGTCCGACGGCGGACGGCGATCCGGTGCTGCTCGTCTCGGCGCTCGCCGAGGAGGGGCGCCACCTCATGCGCCAGTCGCGCGCAAGCCTTGCGATCAACGACCCGTTCGCCCCCGGCGACCCGCTGGACCGGCCGCGGATCACGCTCGCCGGACGCGCCGTGCGGCCCGAGCGCGAGCGGGCCGAGGAGGCGCTCGACGCCCATGTCGCGGCGATCCCCGGCGCCATGCTGTATGCCGGCTGGGATGAGTTCACGCTCTGGGTCGTGGAGGTCGAGCAGGTGCGCTGCGTCGGCAGCCTCTTCCAGACGGACGACATCAGCCGCGACGAGTACCGAGCCGCCGAGCCCGACCCGACGGCGGCGGTCGCGGCCAAGGCCGCCGAGCATCTCAACAAGAGCCATGCCGACGGGCTGCTCGCGATCGCCCGCGAGCTCGGCGGCGCGCGCGGTGCCGTCTCCGCGGTCTGCACCGGCATCGACCGCTACGGCATCGACCTGGCGTGCGCCGGCGCCGGCCAGTCCGCGGCGGCGCGCGTGCTGTTCGGCGAGCCGCTGACGAGGGCTGCCGACGTGCGTCGGGCAACCGTCGAGCTCGTGCAGCGCGCGCGGGGCGACTAGCCGTCCCAGCGCGCGGCGAGATCGGCTTCGCCATCAGCCAACCGCCAGCGCACCGTCCGGAACGTCGCCCGGGAAGTCGCCGAACAGCCGCATGGCGAGTTCCTCAGCCGGGCGGCGCGCGAGCAGCGGCCGCACATCGCCGATCGTCAGCAGCAGCCGCAGCGACGACCCGATCTGCAGGTCCGCGGCGTTCGGCGTCTCTGCGCTCAGCACGCCCTCGGCGATCCACGCATCGATCCGGTCGAGGTGTCCCGGCAGCGCGCACATGTCCGCGCGCACGGCATCCTCGCTCACGCCGTGCATCGCGCTCTCGATGCGGATGACGCCGGGCGCGACGACCCGCACGATCGGGCGCGGCAGCCGCGGCAGCTTCGACGCCTCCTGGTAGGACGGATCGCCGACGGATCGCGCTTCAAGGCCCCCCACACGGCACGTCGCGCCAGCGGCTGGAGCACCGCTTCGCCCCACTCCTCCGCAGCCAGCACCGCCACGCGGGCGCCCGCGTCGGCGGGAAGCAGCGCCGGCTCGGGCACGAGCTCGTCCAGCCGCCGCATGATCGCCCGTGAGCCCTGCACCTTCTCACCGCCGTCCAAGCGCAGCGCGGGAACCGATCGCTTCGGGAAGCGCAGCCGCGTGAGCAGCGCCTGGGTGGGGATCAACATCTCGACCGTCTCGTACGGAATCGACTTCAGCTCGAGCGCCTTCTTCACCGCCTCGCAGGGATGCGACGAGTGCACGACGTAGAGCTTGTTCACGTCCAGAGCATAAAGTCGCGTCCGTGCTCCTGGCCGTCGACGTCGGCAACACTCAGACGCACTTCGGCGCGTTCAAGGGCGACGAGCTCGTCGAGCACTGGCGCTTTCGGACCATCACCGGGTCCACCGCCGACGAGCTCGGCGCGGTGCTGCGCAACCTGCTCGAGCTGCGCGGCATCGGCCTTGCCGACATGGAGGCCTCGATCGTCTCCTCCACCGTTCCCGCGCTCGAGCCCGAGTGGCTCGCGATGGGCACGCGCTACCTCACCCACAAGATGCTGAGCGTCGGCCCCGGGCTGAAGACGGGCATGGCGCTGCGCTACGACAACCCGCGCGAGATCGGCGCCGACCGGCTGACGAACGCCGTCGCGATCCGCGAGCGCTTCGGCGGGCCCGCGATCTGCGTCGATTTTGGCACGTCGGTGAACTTCGACGTCGTCGGCCCGACGGGGGACTTCCTCGGCGGCGTGCTCGTGCCGGGGGTGGAGATCTCGCTCGCGGCGCTCACCGAGCGTGGCGCGATGCTGCCGACCATCGACCTCGCCCCGCCGCGCGCGGTCATCGGCAAGTCGACCGTCGACGCGATCCGCTCGGGCGTGATCTACGGCTTCGCGGGCGCGATCGACGGCATCCTGCGCCGCCTGCTCGACGAGCTGGGCGAGGAGACCGACGTCATCGCCACCGGCGGCCTCGCGAGCGCCATCGCCCCGTTCACCGAGCTCATCGACGAGGTCGACGACCTGCTGACGCTGACGGGGCTGCGATTGCTGTACGAGCGCAACGCGCCGCGCTGAGGCGCCTACCATGAAACCCGTGCGCAGCCTCACGGACTCCTGGACCCTCGGCGGCCTCAATATCCCCAACCGCGTCGTGCTCGCGCCGCTCGCGGGCATCGGCAACTGGTTCGTGCGCCTGCAGGCCAAGCGCTATGGCGCCGGCCTCGCGTTCAGCGAGATGGTCTCGAGCTTCGGCGTGCATTACGGCAACGACAAGACGTGCACGGAGATGCTGCGCATCCACGACGACGAGCGCGCCGGCGGGCCGGTGGCGATCCAGCTCTTCGGCCAGGAGCCCGGGGTCATGCGCTCGGCGGCCGAGCGCGTCGCCGCCGCGGGCGCTGACCTCATCGATCTCAACATGGGCTGCCCGGTGGCGAAGGTGTGCAAGACCGGCGCCGGCGCCGCGCTCATCGGCGATCCGGACACGGCGGTGGCCGTGGCGTGCGCCGCGCGCGAGGGCTCAGGCCTGCCGGTGACCGTCAAGCTGCGCTCGGGGCGCCTCGACGGACAGGTCGACGGATTCGAGCTCGCCCACCGGCTCGTCGCCGAGGCCGGGGTCGCCGCGATCGCCTTTCACCCGCGCTCTGCTCAGGTTCACCACAAGGGAACCCCCGATTATGAGCTGGCGCGCGAGCTCGCCGCGAGCCTGCCGGCGCCCGTGATCCTCAGCGGTGGGATGAACGACCCGGACGCGATTCGCGCCGTCTTCGAGCACACCGGCTGCGAGGCGGTCATGCTCGCCCGTGGCGCGCTGGGCAACCCGTGGTTGTTCGCGCGCGTGCTCGGCGCGCAGGCTGGCGAACCGACGACGGCCGAGATCCTCGACGAGCTGGAGTGGGTCTTGCAGCGGGCTGTAGAGCACCTCGGCGCCCGCCGTGCGGGCCGCTACCTGCGCAAGTTCTACCCCTGGTACGTCGAGCGGCTGGGTGGTTCCAAAGCGCTCCAGGCGGCGCTTCAGGCCACCGAAACGGTCGACCAGGCGCGCGCCGTTCTGGCCCGCGTGGACACCCTTCCAGCAGCCGCTTGAAGCGCTGCTATCCTCTCGCGTCGCCGTCGTCCCAAACCTGCGAGCTTTCCCCGCCCAGCGCGGGTTTTCTGCCTCTAGAGCACATGCCCAAGGACGTCATCCTCACCGCCGATGGACTCGAGAAGCTCAAGGACGAGCTCGAGCACCTCCAGACAGAAAAGCGCCGCGAAGTCGCCCAGCGCATCAAGGAGGCGCGCGAGTTCGGAGACATCACCGAGAACTCCGAGTACGACGATGCCAAGAACGAGCAGGCGATGCTCGAGTCGAAGATCGCCCAGGTCGAGGAGCGGCTGCGCTCGGCGAAGGTCATCGACGCCAAGGACGTGTCGACGGACACGGTCCAGGTCGGCTCGGTCGTCAACGTCAAGGACGAGAAGACCGGCAAGGGGCAGAAGTTCACGATCGTCGGTTCGCCCGAGGCCAAGCCGCCCGAGCGGCTGTCCAACGAATCCCCGGTCGGCAAGGCGCTGATGGGCCACAAGCGCAACGACATCGTCGACGTGCCCTTGCCTAACGGCAAGAAGATCAAGCTCAAGATCACGAAGATCGACGTCGGGGTCTGACGCAGACCGAAGCCCGGCGTACCCGGCCTGCGGTTAAGGTCGGTGAGACCATGAGCGATGACCTGCTTGCCGTACGGCGCCAGAAGCTCGAGCGCATGCGCGCGGACGGGATCGACCCGTTCCCGCATGCGTTCGCAGGCGTGGAGCCCGTCGCCGACGTGCTCGCCGCGCACGAGACGCTCGCCGACGGCGAGGAGACCGACGTCCGCCACCGCGTCGCCGGCCGTCTCGCCGCCCGCCGCGGCCAGGGCAAGATGGCGTTCCTGGACCTCGTCGAACGCTCCGGGCGACTCCAGCTCCAGGCGCGGGTCGACGTGCTCGGCGAGGAGGCGCACGAGCGGCTGCTCGCGCTCGATCTCGGCGACATGATCGGCGTCGACGGCAGCGCGATGCGCACCCGCCGCGGTGAGATCACGCTCAGGGTCGAGGGCTTCACCGTGCTGGCGAAGTCCCTGCGCGCCCCCCCATCCAAGCACCACGGGCTGCAGGACGTCGAGACGCGCTACCGCCAGCGCGAGCTTGACCTCATGTCCAACGAGCAGACGCGCGAGCTGTTCATCGGCCGCGCCAGGACGATCGCGGCGGTGCGCCGCTTCCTCGACGACGCCGGCTTCATCGAGGTCGAGACGCCGGTTCTCCAGCCGCTGTACGGCGGCGCGCTCGCGCGGCCGTTCACGACGCACCACAACGCGCTGGATCGCACGCTGTACCTGCGGATCGCCACCGAGCTGTACCTCAAGCGCTGCATCGTCGGCGGCCTCGAGCGCGTCTACGAGCTCGGCAAGGACTTCCGCAACGAAGGGCTGTCGACGAAGCACAACCCCGAGTTCACGATGCTCGAGTTCTACGAGGCCTACGCCGACTACACCGATGTCGCGCAACGCCTCGAAGCGCTCATCGCCGCCGTCGTCGACGAGGTGGGCACGAGCGGCCCGATCGACTTCACGCCGCCCTGGCAGCGGGTGACGCTGCGCGACGCGATCCGCGACGAGACCGGCATCGACGTCCTCGAGCACCGCGATCGCGACGCCCTCGCCGCCGCGATCGGCGACCGCATGCCGACCGAGGATCGCACCTGGCCGCAGCTGGTCGACGACCTGCTGAGCAAGTTCGTCGAGCCGACGCTTCAGCAGCCGACGTTCGTCCTCGATTACCCGGTCGAGCTCTCGCCGTTCGCCAAGGCGCACCGCGCGCAGGCCGGCCTCGTCGAGCGCTGGGAGGCGTTCGCGGGTGGCGTCGAGATCGCCAACGCCTTCACGGAGCTCAACGACCCCGACGAGCAGCGCGCGCGCTTCGAGGCGCAGGCACGCCTCGCGGCCGCGGGCGACGACGAGGCGGCGCCCCTCGATGAGCTATTCGTCCAGGCGCTCGAGCATGGGATGCCGCCGACCGGCGGCGTCGGTCTTGGTATAGACAGGCTCGTTATGGCGCTCATGAACCGTTCGTCTATCCGCGAGGTCGTGCTTTTTCCCGCGTTGCGCGATCGCAGCGTGATGGGTAGCACTGATGGGGACTAGACGCGTTGCTAGACTGCCTCATGCCCGCCCTCTGCACCCGATCGCTCATCTATTTTCGCTTGCGGAGCCGAAGAGATGGGGTAGTCGGGCATTTCGGCGTCCCATGACCAATCCGGACCACGCATGAACCGAGGCTAGAGGCCCCGCCCCAGCAGGAAGGATCAGCAGCATGTTCGAGCGATTCACAGAGCGAGCCAGGCAGGTGGTCGTTCTCGCGCAGGAAGAGGCGCGGACGCTCAAGCACAACTACATCGGGACTGAGCACATTCTGCTCGGCCTTCTCCGTGAGGAGGAAGGCCTCGCCGCGCGAGTCCTCGAGAGCCTCGACATCACCGTCGAGCGCGTACGCGCCCAGGTCGTGCGGATCGTCGGATCGGGCGAGGAGGTCACCTCCGGCCAGATCCCGTTCACCCCGCGCGCGAAGAAGGTCCTCGAGCTGGCGCTGCGCGAGGCCCTGAGCCTCGGGCACAACTACATCGGCACGGAGCACATTCTGCTGGGACTGGTGCGCGAGAACGAGGGCGTCGCCGCACGCATCCTGCTCGATTTCGACGCCGACTCCGAGAAGATCCGCAACGAGGTCATCCGCATGCTGTCCGGGCCCGGCGGCCGCCGCCAGGGCACCGGCGCAGGTGCCGGCGCGGGTGCGGGCGCCTCGGGCTCTTCGTCGGGTGAGGGCAAGAAGTCCTCGAAGCTGCTTGACCAGTTCGGCCGCAACCTGACGAAGCTCGCCGAGGAGGGCAAGCTCGATCCCGTCATCGGCCGCGCGACCGAGATCGAGCGGATCATGCAGATCCTCTCGCGGCGCACGAAGAACAACCCAGTGCTCGTCGGCGAGCCCGGCGTCGGCAAGACCGCCGTCGTCGAGGGCCTCGCCCAGCGGATCACGACCTCCGACGTGCCGGAGCTGCTGAAGGGCAAGCAGATCTACACACTTGACCTCGCAGCCCTCGTCGCCGGGTCGAAGTACCGCGGCGAGTTCGAGGAGCGCCTGAAGAAGGTGATGAAGGAGATCACCCAGCGCGGCGACATCATCCTGTTCATCGACGAGCTGCATAACCTCGTCGGCGCGGGTGCCGCTGAGGGCGCGATCGACGCCGCCTCGATCCTCAAGCCGGCGCTCGCCCGCGGCGAGCTGCAGACAATCGGCGCGACGACGCTCGAGGAGTACCGCAAGTACCTCGAGCGCGACTCCGCGCTGGAGCGTCGCTTCCAGCAGATTCGCGTCGAGCAGCCGACGACCGAGGAGACCGTGCAGATCCTCAAGGGGCTGCGCGACCGCTACGAGAACCATCACAAGGTGCAGATCACCGACGAGGCGCTCGAGGCCGCCGCGGAGCTTGCGGACCGCTACATCTCCGACCGCTTCCTTCCCGACAAGGCGATCGACCTCATCGACGAGGCCGCCTCTCGCATGCGGATCAAGTCGATGACCTCCCCGCCCGTCTACCGCGAGCTCGAGAACGAGATCGAGACGACGCGGCGTGACAAGGAGGCCGCGATCGAGGCGCAGGAGTTCGAGAAGGCCGCGAACCTGCGCGATGCCGAGCGTCGCCTGACGCAGCGCAAGCGTGAGCTCGAGGAGCAGTGGGAGGCCGGCGAGGCCGAGTCCGACCGTCCGGCGGTCGGCGAGGAGGAGATCGCCGACATCGTCTCGATGTGGACCGGCATCCCCGTCTTCAAGCTCACCGAGGCCGAGACGGCGAAGCTCATGCGCATGGAGGAGGAGCTCCACAAGCGCGTCATCGGCCAGCACTCCGCGATCGAGGTCATCTCAAAGGCGATCCGCCGTTCGCGCGCCGGCCTGAAGGACCCGAAGCGGCCGACCGGCTCCTTCGTGTTCCTCGGACCGTCGGGGGTCGGCAAGACCGAGCTCGCGCGGACGCTCGCCGAGTTCCTCTTCGGAGACGAGGACGCGATGATCCGCGTCGACATGTCGGAGTACATGGAGAAGCACTCCGTGTCCCGGCTCGTCGGCTCGCCTCCGGGCTACATCGGCTTCGACGAGGGCGGCCAGCTCACCGAGGCGGTGCGGCGCAAGCCGTACTGCGTGCTCCTGCTCGACGAGATCGAGAAGGCGCACCCGGACGTGTTCAACATCCTTCTGCAGATCCTCGAGGACGGCCGCCTGACCGACGCGCAAGGACGCACGGTCGACTTCCGTCACGCGATCGTGATCATGACGTCGAACATCGGCGCCAGCGAGATCGCTCGCAACACGCCGCTGGGCTTCGCGGTCTCCGATGACGAGACCGGGATCACGTACGACGACATGAAGAACCGGATCATGGGCGAGCTCAAGAAGGTCTTCCGGCCCGAGTTCCTCAACCGGATCGACGACGTCATCGTCTTCCACAAGCTGCAGCGCGAGGAGATCAAGCAGATCGTCG
>JALZJA010000641.1 GCA_030860005.1 Actinomycetota bacterium | reverse complement strand
CGCACTTCGCGCGACACGATGCCCGTTCGGCGCCGGTCAGCGGGCGGTCGTGTCGCCTATGCCGCGCCATAGGCAGCAACTTCGACAGAACCCGCGACGCGCCTGCGAACAGTGCCGCTCGTCGCGCTTTGCGGCACGTCCCATCCGCTGCCGCGACCGTCGAAAAGCTGCACTACGCCCAGCGGTGGCCCCGACAACGAGCGCCGACGCACGCGGCCGTTCGCCGCAGTCTGCGCCTCGCGGGCTGCCCGCGCGATCACCAGGCAGGCGCGTGTCAGCTGAACAGCTGCTCTGGGAGGGTGGCGCGAATCCGTGCGGCGACGGCTTCGGGACGCTGTCCTTCGGTGCTCAAGACCAGGTCGATGGCGGCCACGGCGGGCATGCTCAGCGCGAGCTCTTGGTGTGCTCGACGAGGCGCACAGGCCCGACCAGCCTTCGGGTTCACGGGTGATGATGCGTTCGACCAGCGTGGTTGGCTGTGCGTGCAGGCGCACGAGGAAGTACTCGTCGGCGCCGACGGGCGTCTTTCAGCTGAGCGATGTCCTGATCGGTTTGGAGGGTTTCGGCGACGAGCAGCAGGCGGTGGCCAGCCTCGCGGTACAGCGCGCACACGGCGGCGACATGGCGTGTCCATTGCTCGCCGGTGAGGGCGGGGTGCGCCCACGTGAGCATCTCGACCTCGACGGCGCCGTGCGGGACGTCATCGTCACTGAGCGCGTCAACGAGCGCGGTCAGCACGGAGGTCTTGCCGGCGCCAGGGGCCCAGTGATCACGACCGCGAGCACCCGCTAGGTGCCGGCGGGATCGCGGCCGACGGAGTCGTGCTGGAGCTCCGCAACCATGTGGCCGTGCCCGTCAGGGTCGATGACACATAGCTCGCGATCTGGGCCCGGCCGGCCGTCGCGGATCTCCCCCGTCTCAAATCCGCGGTCGATCAGACGCTCGCGGAAGGCGTCGAGATCCGGGGTGTAGAGGTATAGGAACCCAGGGCCGGCCGCATCGGGATTGGCAGGTGCCAACTCGTCTGTGCGCGCGAGCATGACCTTCGCCTTGGGGGTGGCCTCCAGCGCGGCGAACTCGAGCGTCCCGTTGGGCTCGTAGCGGTCGGTCTCGCTGAAGCCGAGCGCGTCGTAGAACGCGATCGAGCGCGCGATGTCGCTGACGAGGATGAACGGCACGAGGTCGACGACCGTGTCGGCCACCGCGGGCTCACCCGCCCGCGATCTGGCGATCGATCGTCGTGCAGCAGCCGACGTGGTCGGCGTTGTCGCCGAGCAGCGACTCGCCGACGCCGATGAGCTCGCTCACCCGGGAGTCGGCCAGGGCGTAGATGACGAAGCGATCGTCGCGGCGGGTGCTGACAAACCCGCACCAGCGCAGGCACGCCAGATGGGTCGACACCGTCGCCTGCGGCAGGCCCAGCAGAGTGACGAGCTTGCCGACCGCCAGCTCCCCCGCGTCATCCAGGAGTCGCAGGATCCGCAAGCGCGTCGGGTCGCCGAGACCACGGAAGTACTTCGCCAGCAGCTCGGTGTGACTCGGCTGGTCGGAGAGCACAAACGGACCGTTCGCGGGAAGGGTCGCCATATCGGCCACCTACGATATCGTGCTTTACCGATGCATGGCAGGCGTGACATCGGCCGGGTCGGGACGCTCGCTCGAGTGATCGGCGGCGTGGCGCTTGTCGGCGTGCCGATCGCCGAGCACGGGATCAGCTGGTGGGACGCCGGCGGAGCACTGATCGCGCTTCCATTGATCGCGTTCGTCGTCGCCGGCGTCCTTCGCCTGCGCCAAGCACGGGCGGCGGGCGCTGCTGCAACGCGCGGCCAGGCAATCACGGCGATCGCGGTCGTGATCGCCGTCGGGAGCGCCCTGACATTCGTCACACCGATCGACCAAGTGGCGATCTGGGCGTTCTTCGGGATCTCGATGCTGCTCGCTGCGCTGCGCGGCTACGCCGGGTGTGAGCTGCTCGCGATCCCCAACGCACTGACCAGCCGCCGCGACCAGCTCGACTGCTTCATCTACACCCCCATCGACACCGCCGAGGCGACGCGGGTCCGGGCCGGCGCCCCGAAGGCCTCGACGTGAAGCTCGAGGTCCTGTACTTCGACGGCTGTCCCAGCCACGCGCAGTTGCTGCCAACCCTGCGCAAGCTGGCGATCGCCCACGCCGCCGAGCTCGTGCAGTCGCGGGTCGAGACCCCCGAGCACGCTCAACAGGCCCGCTTCCTGGGCTCCCCGAGCGTCAGAGTCGACGGCCGCGACGTTGAGCCCGGCGCGCACACGCGAACGGACTACGGCATCAAATGCCGGCTGTACCGGTCGCCGTCAGGCCAGTCTGGCCTACCGCCCACGGCGTGGATCGAACAGGCGCTACGCAGCCCCCCGGCCAGATGAGCTACACGACCATGGCGCGCGGTGTGACATGAGCCCACGAGCCGCGTGCCGACTCACCACCCTCGGCTTCGAGGCGGTCTATGACTACATGCCCAGCACGGTCGACTGGATGGCCCGCGGCTTGCCCTTGCGCGGCGACAAAGCCGGTGCGCCGCGGGCGATCGACGTCGCTCGCGACGATGTCGTCACCTGCAGCTTTACGGCGCCATCGGGCAGCTCCACGACCGCGTCGCACAGTCCCCCTACAGCTTCGCGCTCGTGCTCGACTCCAGCGACGTGATCCTGGGCCGCCTGCGCAAAGCCGCCCTCCAGGCTGAGCCGAACGCGCGCGCCGAGGAGGTCATGGAGCCCGGCCCGTCAACGACGCGACCGGACATCACTCCCGCCGCGCGCCTGGTGTGCCATCTCTTCCCTGGACGGTCACATCTCGGTCCACCGCAGTGCGGAGACTCTGGCGCTCCCTGACGTCAATGGACACGGAGGAAGCCCGATGACGACACTCGATCGTCGCAATTTTCTGCGCCGCTCCGCCGCCGCCGGCATCGGCGCCAGCGGCCTGTCGCTGCTGATGGCGAACGCCGCGAACGCCGAGAAGGCCGGGCGCGGGAACACGCCGATTGAGGCGCCCGACAACGGCGGTTACGGTGAGCTGCAGACCGACCCTGCCGGCGTACTCGCGCTGCCGGCGGGTTTCAGCTACGTGCGCTTCGGCGAGACGGGCGACATCATGAGCGACGGGATCCCCACGCCGGGCGCCCATGACGGCATGGCGGCATTCGCCGGTCCCGGAAGCCATGTCCGCCTCGTGCGCAACCACGAGCGGAACACCGGCGCGCCGTTCGCCA
>JALZJA010000627.1 GCA_030860005.1 Actinomycetota bacterium | reverse complement strand
GTCGCGCGGTCGTGACCGCGCGAGAACTCAAACCCTCAAGGAGCAACGATATGCAGGACTCACCACGCGCGCGCGAGGATGCTCTCGCGCTCGCCGAACTCGAGCGCGAGCGAGCGGCGTTCATTCGCTACGCGCGCCGCTTTACCCATTGCCTCGAGGACGCCGAGGATGCCGTGCAGGCGACGGCGCTGATCGCGATGCGGCGAGCGGACGTCAACGGCCGTCATGTCCGCCCGTGGCTGTTCGCGGTCATTCGCAACCAGGCGATCACGACGTGCCGGCGCGGCTCACGGACCTCCGGGGTCTGGGCGGTCGCGCTCATGCCGATCGACAGTGTCAGCGAGACTCTGGCGCTGCCCGAGGTCGATGTCGACGGCCTGCTGGATGCTCGGGCGGCGCTGCTGGCCTGCAAGCCCGACGAGCGGCTCGCGTTGATCGGCCGCGCGGCCGGCTGGACCTATGCGGAGATCGCGGCCGCGAACGGCTGGACCTACACGAAGGTCAATCGCAGCGTCAGCGAGGGGCGCGCGCGGGTGCGAGAGCTGGTGGCGGCATGACGGGCACCGTGCGGGCTCTACGATGAATCCAATGGCCGTAGCGCCGAAGAAGCTCGACGTGCATGTCGGTGATCTGGTCGAGATCGACGGGCGTTACGAGGTCGTGCTCGACAAGCGGGGCGGGCTCATGCTCGAGCCCGCGGTCACGGTGACGCTGGCCGAGCTCGACCGCCGCTACGGCGAGCGGGCGGCCAGCCAGGAGGACATCGACGGCGCGCTTGACCTGCTGCCCGGCGACGGGGAGGGGTGACCGTGGCTGACAGGCGCGAGCGCCTCGAGGACGAGCTGGAGGGCGCGGGCATCGCGCTGCTGTTGCACGAGCGCTTGGCGCACGCCGGTGAAGAACGTGTCGGCGCAGAGACGTTCTTGCGCGCGATCGGCATGGAGGGGTTCATCGACGTGCTCCGCACCGTCCGCCGATTGCAGAACCGGCGGGCGAAGTGACGCGGCGTCGCGATACCTGACGGCGCGCTCGACGGAGCTGACTGCTGGCCGTGCCCCCGCAACGCGGGGCGCTAGCCCGAACGGTTCTCCCAGCCGGGCGACCGAACAACCCTTCCTCGCCGCCCGAGTGTTGACCGGTCGGCGACGCAACACGCGCAGAGGAGGTACTCATGCGCCAACAACCATCCCCGGCGCCGCCGGGCCGTCGCGGTCGCGCGCTCGCGCCCGCGGCCCAAGGCCCATCGGGCGACGTCCAGTCCAAGGACCGAGACCACCCGTTGCTCGCGACGCGTGTGCGGCTCGCCGACGGGCGCATCTTCGTTGGCCGGATATCCGTGCAACGCCACCGCCGCATCCACCTCGGCGTGCTGCACGCCGGCAGCGACGGGTACGTCGAGCTCGCGGCGGGGCGCCGCCCGCCGGGCGGCAAGCTGCACATCACGACCCGCCGCGATCGCGGGCACTTCCTGCCCGGCGGCGAGACCGGTGAAGACGGGTGGCTCAGCGCGCTGCTCGAGCTCGCCGAGCGCCATGCCCGGCGCGGGGAGGAGGTGTTCGTCGCTCCCGCCGTGCGTGACGACCGCGCCGCGAACAAGGCGTACGTCGCGCACACCACCTGGCTGTGGATCGACGTCGACGGACGCGACGGGCTGCCGGCCGTCAGGACGCTGCTGCGCGACAAGCCCGCGCACCTGGTCGTCGCATCGGCGGGCTCGGGCGGCGTGCACTGCTACTGGCGGCTGGCTGAGCCACTGCAGGCCGACGGCGACGCGATCGAGCGCGCGCACGAGCGGCTCATCTTCGCCCTCGGCTACGCCTGGGAGAACGGACGGCCGAGCCCGACGGTGGCCGACGGGGCCTGCAAGGACCGCTCACGGATCATGCGCCTGGCCGGGACGATCAACGGCAAGACCGGTGACCACGCCCCGATCGTGTGGGCGGACCTCGCGCTCGCGCCGTGGGGGCTGGACTGCCTGATCGGCGACCTCGCTGATGCGCCGCAACCCAAGCGGGCCTCGCGCGCGCGCCCGCGCGTGAGTGCGCGCGTCAATGACGACGACCCCTACAAGCGCATCGCGCCGGCCGCGTACTTCCGGGCGCTGGCGCGTATCGAGGTTCCCGCACACGGGCTCGTGTCGTGCCCGAACCCGGCGCACGCCGATGCCACCCCGAGCTGCAGCGTCGGCGAGGACGCCAGCGAGGGGTGGTGCTGTCACGGCTGCGGCGCCGGCGGCGCGATCTATGACCTCGCGTCGGTGCTGCTGGGAGGTCCCACCGGGCGCTGGCTGCGCGGAGAACAGTTCCGGCGTGCGCGCGACCACGTTCGCGAGGCATACGGCGATCGAGAAGCCGAGCGGTACGACACGTCAGTACCAAACGGTCCTACCGCGTAGTACCGAGGCGGGCACCGGACGAGGACGGCCCCGGGGCTGGCGGCGGATCGATCCGTTGTTCGTGCGCTCGGCCGGCGCTGGGCCGTGCTGTCAGTCGCGCGAGACCGCGGGCTGAGCGTCTCGCGGTGCTCGCTGCGTGTGAGAATCACAAACTGAGATGGAGGAACCGATGAAGGTCACCTTGACCGAACCGGGGCTGGCCGGCGACTACATCGTTGGTGAGCGCCACCCCGACGGCAGCGTGCTGCTGGCACCCGACACATCGATCGCGGCGATTCGCAGGCGGGCCGGCACCCGCCCGATGACGCGTGGGGAGTTCGATCAGCACTTCGGCCATCTCCGGGGGCCGTGAGCCCGTTCACTGCGGCGCTGGACCTGGCGGCGATCTAGAGCACTTTCGCCGGGCGCGCGACCGCGTGCGTGAGGCGTACCGCCCGAATCGGTAGCGACCGTGTCGCGCCCCGGGGACGCCGTCGGTTGGTCGATCTCTGTGCGGCGGTCTCGTGCGCGCGCGCGGCGGCAGCGAGTGCCCAGGCCTCAACTTGACGACGAAAGGAAGGGTTACGATGAGTGCGATGGCAGTTTCGCCGAAGAGGCTTGATCTGCGGGTTGGTGACCTCGTCGAGATCGACGGGCGCCGATACGAGCTCGTGCCCGACAAGCAGGGAGGCCTCACGCTGGAGCCGGCGGTCGGGGTGACGGTCGTAGAGCTCGATCAGCGGCACGCCACGAGGCCTGCGACCCAGGAGGAGATCGAGGATCAGCTCGACCTGCTGCCCAGCGACGGGGAGGGATAGCCGTGGCTGCCAGGCACGTGCCCGGCGAGCGGTTCGCGTTCGACGAGGACGTGTGGGCGGAGGAGGTCGGCCGCTTCAGCGCGACGGGGCGCCCGCACACCAGCGCAGGCGTCGCGCGCACGGAGATCCAACGGCCTGACGCGCGGATCCCGGTGCGCGCGTGCTCGGGCGAGGGCGCGGACGGCACGCGTCTCACCGGGTGGGCGAAGGTCTACGTCCCGATCGACGTCGAGCCGTCGCGGGCGCCGTACGGGTTCGTGTTCGCGATCCGTGCCCAAGCGCGCGGCGGGCGCGTCGTGTTACGTCTGGTCGCGTATGGCGAGCGCCACCCGACCGCAGGTCGCAGCGTCTAGGAGCGTGCTCACCGCCGCCTGCACGGCAGATACCCCGACCAGTGAGCCAGCGTCCACTCTCTGTCGAGGGTCGCTGGCGAGTGCCGGCGCGCGTGAGCCGCGGACGCCACCCGACCCGTCGGCTGCGTGAGGGCCTACCTGCCGCAGCCTGACGGTCCCTAGGAAGATCCGCCGCTCGCCCGTTGGGTGACGGCGACGCTCGCGCAGCGAGCTCGTGAACGATTGTCCGGCTGGCCCGGGCGGGCCCCATCGCGCGCGCCCGCTCGGGGCATCAGGCGGACGCCGGCCGCCGAGCATCAGGACACGCCTTCCGGCCGTGCCCGCACACCACAGCGGCGACGCGAGATGGATCCGCGTGCGCTCCGCTGCCGCCTGCGCGGAGCAACTCCGCAGGCCCACGCAGATTCCACTGCACGAATCCCTGACAAGGAGGATCACCCATGTCCGAAGAAACCGCCACTTGGCTGAACACGATGACGCTGATCGGCTTCACCGACCAGCGCGGCCACGCCTGGCACTACCGCGCCGCCGAGCAGGACGCCGAGCCCAACCACTACCCTGGGGCCATCCCCGTCGCCGACGTCCGCCGCCGGCTGTTTCACTGGAAGGTCGCCGAGGGAGACGTC
>JALZJA010000119.1 GCA_030860005.1 Actinomycetota bacterium | reverse complement strand
CGCGCGGAGGCCGAGTCCGCCCGCGCCGAGCTCGAAGCCGCACGCGCCGAGGCCGACAACGAGCGCGCCCGAGCCGAAGCCACGCGCGCCGAGGCCGAACGGGCGCGCGCGCAGCTACACGACAGTCGCACATCCGCACTCACGCAGTCCGCCGCAGAGAGCGCCGAGCTCACGACACTGCGCAGCGAGCTCGACGGCGCGCGCGACGAGGCCGAGGCGGTTCGCGGCGAGCTCGAGTCCGCGCGCGCCGAACAGCAGTCGGCGCGCAACGAGGCGGCATCGGCGCGCAGCGAGCTGACGTCCGCGAAGGTCGAGCTTCAGACGCGCGGCGCTCAGGTCGAGTCGGCCCGCCGCGAGCTTGAGACGCTGCGCGACGAGCTGAGCGGCAGCTCGGAAGGTCTTGCCGAGCGCAGCCGCGAGCTTGCGGCGACGCGCGGGCAGCTCGGCGCGATGAGCCACGGCCTATCGGCGGCGAACGAACGCCTCGACGCGATGGGACGCGAGCTCGAGGACACGCGCGCTGAACTCGAGACGGCGCACGCTGAGCGCGAGGAGGCGCGCCGTGAACTGCACGCGGTGCACGCCGCGCTCGATGGCGCGCAGCGCGAGATCGAGAGCGCGCGCGGCGAGCTCGAGGGTTCGCGCGGCGAGGCGCAGGCGGTACGCGCCGAGCTGGAGGGGACGCGCAGCGACGTCCAGGCGGTGCGCGGCAAGCTCGACGAGGCACGCGACGAGGCACAGGCGGCGCGCACGCAGCTCGACGATGCGCGCGGCGAGATCGCGGCCAGGGACGTCGAGCTGACAACGATTCGCGCCCAGCTCGACACGCTCGCCGGAGAGCTCGGCGGCGCGCGCGGCCAGCTCGAGGCGATGAGCGGGGAGCTCGCAGGAGCGCGTGTCGAGCTTGAGTCGACACGCGCGGCGGCGCAGGACATCCGCGCCGAGCGCGATCGAGCGAGCCGGCTTGCCGACGAGGCGCGCAGCGCGCGCGCCGCCGCCGACGCGATCCGTGCAGAATTCGCAGTCAAGCGCCTTGCGCAACCCGCCGAGCCCGCGGAGGATCTCGACGCTGCCGCGCCGGCCCTGGCGCGCGCTGCGTCCGGGCACCCGCCGCCACCGCCCGTGACTGTCGGCGAGGCCGCCGCGCTGATCGGACTCGATGGAACCTTCAAGCGTCTCGATGACGCGTTCTGCTCGCTGCTCGGCTGCCGCGAGGAGGACCTGCGCTCGGCGCGCTGGCCGTCGATCATCGACCGCGAGAACCTCGGGCCCCACCAGGAGATCGCCCGCGCGCTGCGCGAGGGCGAGATCGACAGCGCCGACGTCGAGACCGTCTACATGCACGCTCAGGGCCTGCTCGTCCCAATCGAAGGTAGGGTGTCGATGTTCCGCGACGGCGCCGGTGAAGCCACCCACTACCTCTTCGTCGCCGACGTGAGCCGGACGTCGGGCCTGCCGATGTAGCTGCGGTCAGCCGGCCGCCGGGCGGCCCGCCTGCGTCGCTGCGATCGGGCAGCTGACGCCGGTGCCGCCGAGCCCGCAGTAGCCGCCGGGGTTCTTCGCGAGGTACTGCTGGTGGTAGTCCTCGGCGTAGTAGAACTCGGGGGCGGGCAGGATCTCCGTCGTGATCTCACCGCGGCCGGCGTCGCCCAGGGCAGCGCCGTAGCGCTCCTTCGAGGCGATCGCCGCCTCGCGCTGCTCGTCTGACGTGGCGTAGATCCCCGAGCGATACTGGGTGCCGACGTCGTTGCCCTGGCGCATGCCCTGCGTCGGGTCGTGGCCTTCCCAGAAGATCTTCAGCAGGTCCTCGTAGCCGACCTCCTCCGGGCGGTAGACGACGAGCACGACCTCGTTGTGGCCGGTCTGCGCGCCGCAGACCTCGTGGTAGGTGGGGTTCGGCGTGTAGCCGCCGGCATAGCCGACCGCGGTCGTGACGACGCCCGGCGTCTCCCAGAACAGCCGCTCCGCCCCCCAGAAGCAGCCGAGCCCGAAGATGGCCTGCTCGGTGCCATCAGCAAACGGGGGACGCAGCGGCGCGTCGAGCACGAAATGGCGCTCCGGGACGGGCATGGGCTCGTCGCGGCCGGGCAGCGCCGTCTCGGGATCGGGCATCGCCGTCTTGTGCTTGGAGAGGAAGTTCAGCATCGGGGCCTCGGATGGTCGCTGGGTGCACCGTCCACGGTAGCGAGCAGGCGTTACGAGATCCTCACGTTCGGATCGCGCGATAGGGTGCCGCGCCATGCTCGCGCTGCTTCGGATCGGCCCGCTGCTCACGGCGTTCATCGCGTGCGCGGCGCTTGGCGCGTGCGGCGCGAGCGAGGGCAACAGCACGAAGGACAAGAACGTCTACGTGGAGCAGGTCAACGCGGCGGTGAAGAACTTCGCCTCGACGGTGACGAACGTGTCGAAGTCGATTACGCCGGAGAGCTCGACACGACAGGACCGGCGCTCGATCCAGCGTTTCGAGTCCGCGATCGATGAGGTCATCGGGACGCTCCAGACGATCAACGTGCCCGACGACGTGCGCAAGGAGCACAAGATGCTCCTCTCCGCGATGACCGGCTTCGGCAAGGAGATCGCGGACGCCGGCAAGGCGATGCGGACGCAGACGATCCGCGCGGTCGCCGAGGGCCAGCGCAAGCTCGGCGCGGCGACGATCACCGTCAACGCGAAGATCCGCGGCGCGACCGACGCGATCAACACGCGCCTGCGCGCCGAGTAGCGGCGGCCCAGCCGTGTCGCCGACGTGGATCTGGATGCAGTGCGCGATCGTCGTCTTCGTCTCGATCGGGATCGTCATCGCGATCGTCAAGCTCGTCTGAGCCGCTCGCGGGGCGCGCCTATGATGCGCTCACCGCCATGTTCCGCTCGATCGTCGTCGGCACGGATGGATCGGACACCGCGACGCAGGCGGTGCGCCAGGCGATCGAGCTTGCCCGTTCGGTCGGCGCGCGGATCGAGCTCGTCAGCGCCTACGAGCCGGTCACCGACGCGCGCCTGCGCGAGGAGTCGCTCCAGGTGCCGCAGGACCTGCAATGGATGGTCAACCCGCGCGCGGACGTCGACGCGACGCTCGAGGCCGCCGCGGGCGAGATCCGCGACGCCGGCGTCGACGTCGAGGTGTTCGCCCGTCAGGGCGACCCGGCAGACGCGATCCTCGACGTCGCGGAGGAGCGGGGCAGCAACCTCATCGTCGTCGGCAACAAGGGGATGACCGGCGCCAAGCGCTTCCTGCTCGGCTCGGTGCCGAACAAGGTCTCACACCACGCACCGTGCTCGGTGCTGATCATCCGGACGGTGTGACCTCACCGAGACGTGGCCGCGGCGGCATCGATCGGCCCGGCGCCGTAGACGCGGTCGGGGCCGGGCGCGCCGAGGTCGCGCGCCGTGTCCATGTGATGACTCCGCAGCTGGGCTGGCCGCGAATGTCTGCCGATGACGCGCGCGGCGAGCACCAGCGCGGCGATGCCGGACACGTGCGGCGTGGCCATCGACGTTCCGCGGAGCCTGGCGGGAGAGAAGCGCAGAGCAGCCGCGGACCGCCGAGAGCACACCGACGACGCATCTTTGCCCACGATACGCAGTGCGATAGTGCGCTCTCACGTATGGCCGCGCCGTTCTTCCCCCGCGACGAGTACTTTATGCGCCTCGCGCTGCGCGAAGCCGAGGCGGCCCTCGACCACGACGACGTCCCGATCGGCGCGGTCGTCGTGCGCGAGGGGGAGGTCATCGGAGCCGCCCACAACGAGCGCGAGCTGCGCCAGGATCCGACCGCCCACGCCGAGCTGCTGGCGCTGCGCGAGGCGAGCCGCGCGCTCGAATCGTGGCGGGTGCTCGACTCCGTCCTGTACGTCACGCTCGAGCCGTGCGCGATGTGCGCAGGCGCGATCGTCCTCGCGCGCGTGGCGCGCGTCGTCTTCGGCACGGTCGACCCCAAGGCCGGCGCTGCCGGATCGGTGCTGAACATCCTGGCCGAGCCGCGCCTGAACCACCGCACGGACGTCGCCGGCGGCCTGCTCGCCGCGGAGTGCTCCGCGCTGCTGACGGCGTTCTTCGGCTCGCGGCGTTAGGCGTCAGCCTGCCCTCGGGCTCGAGGCCGCCCGCGCCTGTGGTCATCGATCTCCTATCCTCGGCGGGCGTCCCGCACGCGCCTCGGAGGGGTGCCGGAGTGGTTGAACGGGGCGGTCTCGAAAACCGTTGTAGTGGTAACCCCGCTACCGAGGGTTCGAATCCCTCCCCCTCCGCTTCGAGCTACAGAGCCAG
>JALZJA010000583.1 GCA_030860005.1 Actinomycetota bacterium | reverse complement strand
GCCGCAACGTCAGCGGTGCCCGCGCTGTGGCGGTGCGCGCTCGGCCCACGCGCGCGGGACGGCGCGTCCTGGCGGGCAAGCGCAAGCTGCGCGGGCGTATCGAGGCGGCGCTGACCGGCGCACCGGGGGTGAGGCGCACGATCGTGCTGCGGGCGCGCTAGACGCCGCGTGCGAGGCGCAGGCGCACCGCAACCTGCGCTGAGCGCGCGAACTGCCACGGTACCCTCCGGCGCCGTGGCTTCGCATTTCGTTGCACCCGACGTACTCGTCCTCGCAAGCGGCGGCACGCTCGGCGAGGCCTGGATGAGCGGTCTGCTGGCGGGCGTCGAGGACGCGACCGGCCACGACTTTCGCAAGACCGAGTCGTTCATCGGGACGTCGGCGGGCTCGCTCGTCGCGGCCGCGCTCTCGGCAGGTCAGCGTCCGCGGCGCCCGGTAGCCGGCGCGCCGCAGCGCTCGCTGCCGGCGGGACAGACAACGGACGACGTCTCCCGAGCCCAGGCGTCGCGGCTGCCGATCCCGCGCGCCGTCGTCCAGTCGGTCGCGCGCGAGGCGCTGCGCCTCGCCGGTGCAGCCGCGACGCCGCTCGCGCCGATGACGCTCGCGATCGGCTCGAGCGCCAGCTCAGCGTTACGAGCCGCGCTGCTCAACCGCGCGCCCGGCACGGACACGTCGCTGAGCAGGATCCACGAGGGCGTCAGCGCGACGGGCGCGCGTTTCGATGGCCGCCTGCGCGTCGTCACCGTGGAGCGCGAGCGTGGCCGGCGCGTCATCTTCGGCGCCCCCGGCGCGCCCGACGCGACCGTCGCCGAGGCAGTGCAGGCGTCGTGCTCGGTGCCGTGGATCTTCGCGCCGGTGCGCATCAACGGGCGCGAGTACGTCGACGGAGGCGTCTGGAGCAACACGAACCTCGACATCGCACCCGCGGGCCGCGCGACCGAGGTCCTGTGCCTGAACCCGATCGCGAGCCTCGACCTCGCGATCGCGTCGCCGTTCGGCGTCCTGCGCGCGCTCGCGGGCAGCACCGCGGCGCTCGAGACCCTCGCGCTGCGCAACCGCGGCGCACGGGTGCGGATGATCGGCCCAGATCACGACACGGCGCGGATCATGGGGCCGAACCTCATGGACGCGCGGCTGCGCGAGGTCGTCCTGGTGGGCGGCTACGCGCAGGGGTTGGCGCTCGGCGGCTGACAGTGACGTTCGAGCACCCGCGCGGCTACGGCCTACGGCGTAGCGACCGGCTCCGAGGCCCCGAGGTCGATCAACTCACCAGCCGCCTGCACCTTGCGCACCGCTGTCGACAGCGCACGCACGTAGGCACGCGCGGCCGCCTCGATGATGTCGGTCGCGACGCCCTGGCCGGCGGCCGACTGGTCCTGGTACTCGAGCACGACCGATGTCTCGCCGAGCGCGTCCTGACCGCCGGTGACCGCGTCGACACGGAACTCGCGTAGCCGTGCCTCCAGGCCGGTCGCCTGGTTGATCGCCTGGAAGACGGAGTCGACCGGGCCGTCGCCGGTGAACTCGCCCACCGCGACGGAGCCGTCGGGTCGGAGCACGGCGACTTTCGCGTGCGGCGCGCCAGCCGACGACGCGTGCACCTCGAAGGACTCGAGCGTGTAGCTGGGCACGTGGTCGCGCAGCTCGTCGGTCACGAGCGCTTCGAGGTCCATCGCGCTGACGGTCTTCTTCTTGTCAGCGATCTCCTTGAAGCGCTTGAACGCCGTGTTGAGCGTCGCCCCGTCGACGTGGAACCCGAGCCCGGCGAGTGCCTGCTTCAGCGCCGCACGGCCGGAGTGCTTGCCGAGCACGAGCGAGTTCGCATCCAGGCCGATGCTCGTGGCGTCCATGATCTCGTACGTCGTGCGCTCCTTGATGACGCCGTCCTGGTGGATGCCGGACTCGTGCGCGAACGCGTTGCGCCCGACGATCGCCTTGTTGGGCTGCACGGCATAGCCCGTCAGCCGCGAGACGAGGCGCGATGTCCGCGCGATCTCGGTCGTGACGGCGTCGGTGTGCAGGCCCGAAAGGTCGCCGCGCGTGTGCAGGAGCATCACGATCTCCTCGAGCGACGCGTTGCCCGCGCGCTCGCCGATGCCGTTGATCGCACACTCGACCTGGCGCGCGCCGGCGAGCACGCCGGCGTAGGAATTGGCGACCGCAAGGCCGAGGTCATCGTGGCAGTGCACGGACAGGACGACGCCGTGCAGCTCGGGAACGAGCCGGTACAGGCCTTCGAGGTACGCGCGAAACTCGTCCGGAGTCGTGTAGCCGACGGTGTCGGGCACGTTGATCGTCGTCGCGCCCTCTTCGATCGCGGCGGCGCAGACCTCGGCGGTGTACTCGAGGTCGGCGCGCGTGGCGTCCATCGGCGAGAACTCGACGTCGTCGACGAACGACTTCGCGTGCGCGACGGCCGCGCGGGCCTGGCCGAGGATGTCTTCCCGAGTCGAGCGGAACTGGTGAACGATGTGGATGTCCGACGTCGAGATGAACGTGTGGATGCGCGGGTGCTCCGCATCGCGTACCGCATTAGCGGCGCTCTCCACGTCGGGCGCCTGAGCGCGCGCGAGGCCGGCGATGACGGGGCCATGAACCTCGCGCGCGATGGCTTCGACGGCCTCGAAGTCACCGGGCGATGCGATCGGGAAGCCGGCCTCGATGACGTCGACTCCGAGGCGGGCGAGCTGGTGGGCGATCTCGAGCTTCTCGTGCGTGTTCAGCGAGATGCCCGGTGACTGCTCGCCGTCGCGCAGGGTCGTGTCGAAGATGCGTACGTGGTTGGGATCGATGCTGCTCATGACGACTCGGTGCTCCTTGCTGGAAAGGCTCGACGGGCTGCTTCTCGCTGGGTATGCGGCAGTGCGGCCGCCACGCGTAACGCTCCCCCTAGCGGGGGAGCAGAAGAAGCAGGGAAAGGTCGAGCGCCTGCGTCATGCGCTGCC
>JALZJA010000571.1 GCA_030860005.1 Actinomycetota bacterium | reverse complement strand
AAATGCAGGCCTTTTACGCAGGACAGCCTTCGACAGTCTAGAACCTAGAAGAGTGCCCTTTTCTCCCTCGTAATGAAGGGGTCCCCGGTTCGAGTCCGGGCGTCGGCTTCGGCGTTTATCCTGGCCGCAGGCCGGTGCGGACGCAGCTGCGGCGCCTTGCTCTGCAGGCTGGGGTTCGGCGCCGGTTCGCTCCGCACCAGCTCCGCCATGCCCACGCGGTTGAGATGACGCGCGAGGGCGTTCCGCTCAACGTGATCCAGCGCCAGCTCGGCCGTAGCAACCTCGGTGTCACTTCGGTCTACCTGCAACGGATCGATGGCGCCGAGATCATCATCACGATCCACAACCGGAGGCCCCCGATGATGCCGGCCGCCGCCGGCCTCAAGCTCTGAACGGACTCGCCGCGGGCTCATTGCGACCGCCCTGACTGGGCGGCTTGAACTAACAGCGTGGACACGTTTGCTAGCGGGCTCCGGTGGGTGGCGCGATGGGCCAGTTGGCGGCAGATACTCCGCGCTGTTCCGGGGGGTATCTCGCGATGGCGGGGGACCGGCGTGCGCAGATCACAGCTCGGGTTACTCCAGATCGTGTGGCGGGCACCTTCGCGAATCGGGGCGCAGCCGTGGTCGGCGAGGTGCCGCTCGAGATCGCGGCGGTTCAAGCTGCGAGGTCGATCATGAGCGACTCGACGCGTCCGCCGCCGATCGGCGGCTCGCGACCCTCTGCGCGGTAGGAGGCGACCATCTCGTGCGCAGCGTCAAGCAGCATGTCCCGTGCCTCGTCCAGAGTCGGGGCGCAGGTGACGACCACCGGCCATTCGGCGAGCTGGGCCATCGTCCAGCCGTTCTCGTCTGGCGTGAAGACAGCGGTCAAGGTCCGGGACTTGCCCATGTCTGAAGTATGGACACTCCCACCCACCCTCGCGAGCAGTCGCCAGAAGAGGACTGGTCCCACTCTTGTTGCTTGCAAAGGGGCCCGGACGCGATCGTGACCGCTGGAGCGCAAGGGCGGCAGCCAACCTGCGAGCGCTGCGCGAGAACGAGAGCTACTCCTGGCCCGAAGGCCCCGACGAGTACGAGACGTTTCGGATCCACGAGGGAAAGACGGCTCGCGGCTGGTCTGTGGCCGGAGGAGTCGCGTCCGGGGCTGGCGGACCGGCGACTGTTGCGCGCCGGATGCGACCTGCTCGCGACGAAAGGCGACGAGAACGCCAGAAGCATGGTTTGCCAAGGCGTTGACGAAAACCCGGGTTCCGTCGCCAGCCCGCCTGCTCGGCGCTGCCATGGGAAGATCGTTTCGTTTACGGCGACGACGAGGGGGCAACAACATGGCGCAGCGGACGAAGGCCGATCGACAGGCCGCCGCGAAGAAGGGGGCAGCCACGAGGCAGCGCAAGGCGGCGGAGAAGAGCGGTGCCGACGCCAAGCGCTCGACGAAGAGCGCGGGAAACGCGGCGGTCTCGGCGGTGAAGTCGCTCGGCGCGGCGGTCAAGCAGGGAGGCAAGGCGGTGGCCAGCCGCGTTGGGGCGTTCCGCAAGGGGCGCTGAGGCCGAGCTGCTCACTTGGACCGCGGCGGAACCGGTGCCGACTTTCGCTCCGCGCCGGAAAGCGATACGGCGCGCCGCGGGCACCGGCGCGATTGCTCTGTGGCCTACCAGTCATGTGCCCGTCCGCGCGGGCGTGATCGCTCTGCGCCGATAGGGATAATCGAGTCCATGCTCGACAGCGGGAGGCATTGATGGTTGCGAATGGCGAGCCGGTCGGAGCGTGCCTAGGCGCGTTCGGGGCGTGGCTAGGCGCGTTCGACCCAGCCCGCGGTTCGCCGCGCGCGGGGTCGGCCCCGCCATCACTCCGGTTGGACATTTCATGACCATGGAGATTGCCCTATGAGCTCCGATGGGCGCCAGGGGACCGTGACGCTGGTGCGCCATACCGAGACCGAGTGGTCGCTGTCGGGCCGGTACACCGGGCACACGGACCTGCCGCTGACCGATGGCGGCCGCGATAAGGCACGGGCGCTCGCCGAGAAGCTGCGCGGGCGCTCGGTCGACCGCGTGCTCACGAGCCCGCTGTCGCGCGCCGCCGAGACCGCGAAGCTCGCCGGCTTCCCCGCCGCCGAGCACGACCCCGACCTCATGGAATGGGACTACGGCGACGACGAGGGCTTGACCACGCCGCAGATCCGCGAGCAGCGCCCCGGCTGGCTGCTGTGGCGCGACGGCGCGGCCGGCGGCGAGGTGGCCGACGATGTCGGCGCGCGCGTGGACCGAGTCATCGAGCGGCTCACGGCGGACGACGGGGACGCCCTCATCTTCGCCCACGGCCACGTGCTGCGCGCGCTCGCCGCACGCTGGCTTGAGCAGCCCGCCGACTTCGGGGCGCGCCTGGTGCTGGCCACCGGCACCCTGTCGGTGCTCGGCTACGACCACGACATCCGTACGGTCCTGGGCTGGAACGCCACCTGAGGCTCGCCATGCACCTGACCCGGGGCCGAGCCCGGGAGTAACGGAAGCCTCCGCGCGGGTCCCGTTCACCGCCGGAATGGATGAGGAGCAGAAGTCTCCATGGAGCGGCAGCTCAATTATCGCTTCCGGCGCGAAGCGATCACGCCGGCAGCCATGCCTGCGACGCTAGCCGCGCCTCCTTCGGCCCGCGATCAGACCAAGAGCACGGTGTCACGATGTCGCGTGCCGGCGCGGAGGGATCACGTCCGGGCGGTTGGCCGCACGACTGGATCGGCCTCCGAGAAGCGGCGGTTCGGGCTGGGCGGTATCACGTCACCGATGGCTGTGGGGGTCGCGCTTAGACTTTCGTATGGCGGAAACGACCCGAGTGGAGATCGACAGCGAGTTGCTCGCGAGGTTGCGCGCGCGGCATCCCGG
>JALZJA010000556.1 GCA_030860005.1 Actinomycetota bacterium | reverse complement strand
GTGTGACGCGTTTCGACCGCTCGCGACAGCTGGGAGAGCGCGATGACCGGAACGTTCAGCTCACGCGCGAGGATCTTGAGCCCGCGGCTCATCTCCCCCACTTGGAGCACCCGCGACTCGATGCGCGAGTCGGGCCTCATGAGCTGAAGGTAATCGACGACGATGAGACCGAGCGGTTGCTGCTGATGAAGGCGCCGCGCTTTCGCGCGGATTTCGAGGATGCCTACGTCAGATGAATCGTCGATGTACAGCGGAGCCGCGGCGAGCCGCGAGGATGCCTCGAGGATCTTCGGCCACTTGTTGGCGGTGACGCGCCCCTTGCGCAACTCGTCGCCCTTGATACGAGCCTGGGATGCGACGAAGCGCTGTGCCAGCTCTGCCTCGGACATTTCCAGCGAGAAGAGCGCGACCGCCCGCCCGTGTTCGATGGCCGCGTTCTCCGCGATGTTCGCAACCAATGCCGATTTGCCGATGCCCGGCCTCGCGGCAATGATGATGAGGTTCCCCGGTTGGAATCCGCCGGTGATCTCATCGATGTCGCGGAACCCGGATGGGGTGCCCGTGAGAGCCGTCCCCTCGCGCGAGAGGCGCTCCATCTTCTCGAGCTCGTCGTGCAGGATGTCGTCGATCGAGCGGAAGTCCTTACGGCGATCGTCGTGGGCGACCTCGAGCATCGCTCGCTCCGCCTGCTCGACGAGCTCGCGGGGCGGCGCTTGGTGGTTGAGGACCGACGCCTGGATCTCGTACGTCGTCGTGAGCAGGCGGCGCATGAGGGCGTGCTCGCGAACGATCTGCGCGTAGCGGCGGATGCCGCCGAGTCCCGGGACGCCTCCGGTGAGCTCGTCGATCGCGGCCTTGCCGCCGGCCTCCTCGAGCCTGCCCGATGCCCGCAGGTGCTCGCTGACGGTTAGGACGTCGATCGGCTCGCTGTCGCGGTACAGCGACATCATCGCCTCGTAGATCGTGCGGTGGCGCTCGCGGTAGAAGTCCTCCGGCCGCAGGCCCTCCTCGATCACGAGCCCGTACATCGCGCGGTCTGAGAGCAGGATGGCGCCGAGCACCGACTGCTCGGCTTCGAGCGAGTGTGGAGGAGCCACGCCCGTCGCGACCTGAGCGGGCGGCGGGGGCGAGGAATCCGGGAAGCGGTTCATCCGTTCAGCACCCTAGGCGCGCGCCGCGGCCGCGTCCCGTGGTTTGAGCAGAGGAGCCCGCTCGTTGGGCGGAATACGTCGACACGAACGTATGTTTGCGTCTGACGCGGACGGATCGGCTCCCCGCGCCGAGCCGGTTCACGCCAGCGCGAACCGAACGTCGGCGGCGCCGAGAAAGCGCGCGACGTCCGCCGCCTCGCGCTGCACCTCAGCGCGCACCTCGGGCGCGAACGGGGCGAAGGGCTCGACCGAGATCGTGAGCGACGCCCGTGAGCTGCGCAGGCGCCAGGTCCCGGCGACGCGGCCGTCGACAAGTACCGCCGGCGCGACGAATCCGCCTCCGGTCTGGATGCGCTTCGCGTGGCGCGGGTCGAGGAGGAGGTCGCGGCTGCGATAGCCGAGCAGGTAGGGGTCGAAATGCGCGAGCAGCGACACGCGCGGACCGACCGCGCTGCGCGAGCTGGCAGCGGAAGCGAGCAGCCACGCCGGCCGTCCCGCGACCTCGACCTCGCACAGCTCGCCGGAGATGAGCTCGAAGCCGCGCCGCGCCCGGCGCAGGCCGGCACCCGACCACGCCGCGCAGTCCTCCGCGGAAGCCGGTCCGTGCGCCGCGAGATAGCGCCGCGCCAGCTCGGCGAGCGCGCACTCGGGCTCGAGCGGCTGCTGCTGGCCGAGCCACTCGTCGAGCAGGACGTAGGTCGCCTCCCCGTCATCGGAGGGTGGGCCATGGCACAGGACGCCTCGCAGCGAGGCGAAGGCGGCGAGGTGCGCGGGCGCCTGGCCATCGCGATCGACCGCGAGGCCGTTCTCGTTGAGCTGCTGCACGAGCCGGCCGCGAGTGAGCATGGCGCCGCCCCCGAGGATCACCCGCATCGCCCCCAGCGCGCGCTCGCACAGCTCGTCTTCGAGACCGAGCGCCAGCCGCCGCGGGCGTCCCGCGGCCGCAAAGATCGGACCGAGGAGCCCGATCATCCAGCCGGCGTCCCGAGAAGCAAGAAGGTGCAGCGTGCCGCGCATCGCCCAGGTGCGCACGAGCAGGCGCTCCTCGTCGCATGCCCGGTCGACGGTCCCCGTCTCGAGGCCGCGGCTGCGTGCCCGGATCGCGAGCCGTGCGGCGCGCGAATCCTGCGCCTGCACGCCGCAGAGTCCGGCGACGACCGCGACGGCGTCGGTCGGCGGTCGGCCGGTGAGGCGCTGCGCGCGCATCCGCAGCGCCCGCGTCCGCTCTTCGGAGAGCGCGCGCGCCGTCACGCCTCCTCGTCGGGCCAGTGCCCGTGGCGATCGTAGAAGTCGCGTGCAGCGTCCTCCTCGTCGCGGTCTGCGTGGCCGCGTCCCGCGTACCACGCCAGCGCGACGATCGACCCGAGGCCGCCTACGACGGCCGCGGTCGACCAGATCGTGTCGGCGAGGGAAGCGAGCGGCAGCGGCTACTTCTTCTCGACGACCATCGTCTTGACCGACGCGGTCACGCCCTCGGCGATCTCGACGACCACGACGTACGTGCCGACGTTCTTGATCGGATCGTCGAGGTGGACCTTGCGCTTGTCGACCTTCACGCCGCGCGCCTCTTCGATCGCGTCGGCGATGTCCTGGTTCGTGACCGATCCGAACAGCCGGCCGTCGTCGCCCGCCTGCTGGCTGATCGTCAGCACGGTGCGGTTGAGCACGTCGGCGTCGGCGGAGGCCCGCTCCACGACCGCCTGCGCGGCGCGTTCGACGGCCTCGGTGCGCCGGCGAGCGGCGTCCAGGGCGCCGCGCGTCGCGGGCTGGGCAAGCTTGCGCGGGATGAGGAAGTTGCGCAGATAGCCCTTTGAGACGTCGATGACGTCCCCGCGCTCGCCGAGGTGCTCGACGTCTGAGAGGAGGATTGCCTCTGGCATCTGCAGCGTCAGCGGTCGTCGCGGCCGCGGCGGCCACCGCGCTCGCGCTCGGCGTCGTCGCGTCCGCCCTCGTTGACGTAGGGCAGGAGAGCGAGCTCGCGGGCGCGCTTCACGGCGCGGGCGATCTGGCTCTGATGACGACGGCAGGCGCCGGTGATGCGGCGCGAGCGGATCTTGCCCTTCTCGGAGATGAACTTGCGCAGGGTCGCCGTGTCCTTGTAGTCGACCTGCGCGATCTTCTCCTTGCAGTACGGGCAGGGCTTGCGCCGGCCGCTGCCTGGCCCGCCCTTCTTGTCACGTCGGCGCGTGGGCTTGCCACGATTGCGCTGCTTGGCCACTGACTGAAGTCCTTGTCTGAATGCGTTGCCGGATGCGCACGGCGGCGTGCGCGGTCCGACATTGTGGCACGCGCCCGGCGCCAGCCGCGCGCCAAAGCCCAGAAGCACGACGGCCGGGTGTGCAGATCCGGCCGTCGGACGGGCCTGCCACGGGCAGGCACGACGTCTGTGGCGCCTGGCTCAGAACGGGATGTCGTCGTCGCTCGCGCCGCCGCCGCCGCCAGCGGGTACCGGGCGGAAGTCGTCGGTGTTCGCGGGCACGTCGGAGCGTGGCGTGAAGCCGTTCTCGCTGTTGGCGCTGGCGCCGCCGCTGTCGTCGCGACCGCCGAGGAACTGGACGGAGTCGGCGATGATGTCGATCGACTCACGCCTGTTGCCTTCCTTGTCCTGCCATTCGCGCCATTCCAGGCGCCCGTCGATCGCGACCGGGCGGCCCTTGCTCAAAAAGCGCGCGCAGTTCTCGCCCTGGGCACCCCAGACGGTCACCGAGAAGTAGTTCGGCTTGTCGCCCCATTCGCCGTCCGTGCCCTTGCGGCGGGTGTTGGTGGCGATGCGCAACGAGCAGACCGACGGGCCGTTGTTGGGCAGCGAGCGAAGCTCGGGATCGCGGGTGAGATTGCCGGTCATGACCACGCGGTTGATGTTCACGGAGCTCATGGTGGTGGAGTCCTCTCTAGCCGAAGTTCGTTGAGATCTGACGTCGCGGGCGGCTGCCCGCGAGCGGCTCGGTGGCGACGGTCCAGTGAGCCTGCCACAACGCGCGGACGCGCAGGCGGCGAGCGCTCGTTTCTGCGCAAAGGAGTCCGCGTCTTGCGACGAACGCGTGCTGGTGCGCGATGCTCGCGCGCTATTGGGCGTCGTCTACGGGCGCGGTGGGCTCGACGAGCGCCTCCGGCTCGGGAGCCGCAGCGACCGCTGCGGCCGGCGCGGGCTCTGCGCCAGCGGCCTCGGAGATGCCGGTGGGACGCGGTTCCGGTCGGCTGGCCGGCGGCGCCGGCGTGCCGGGCTTGAGCTTGATGATCCGGAAGCGCACGACGCCGTCTGCGATGCGCAGCGTGCGTTGCAGGCGCTCGAGGATCTCGGGCGTCGCGTGGAACTGCAGCAGGTGGTACTC
>JALZJA010000542.1 GCA_030860005.1 Actinomycetota bacterium | reverse complement strand
AGCGAGGGCCCCGCGGAGGACATGCGCCGCGGCTACGCGCGCGGGCGCGAGCGCGACGAGGCGATCCGCGCAGGCCTCGACCCGCTCGCGCCCGGGGAGCGGCCGGCGGCAGTGACCGTCGCGGCCGTCGTCGCGCTCCTGTTCGCGATCGCAAACGTCGCGGCCGCGCTCAGCGGCGCCGACCTCTCCTCGGAGGACAACAACGCGGCCGCGGTGACCGCCGTGACGGCGACGATCCTGCTCATCGCAGCGGTTGGCATGTGGCTGCGCCGGTACTGGGCGGTGCTCGGCTTCCAGGTCATCCTCGCCCTTCAGATCATCGCCGGGTCGCTCGCGCTCGTCCGCGTCGAGAAGTGGTGGGTGGCGGTCGGACTGACGGTCCTCCTCGCTCTGCTCGGGTGGCTGTTCTGGAAGCTCGTCCGAGCGATGGCCCGCATCCAGATCTCCGACCGGCCACAAAGACCGGCCCGCGAACCGACTCGATAGGCTCGCCCCCGATGGCGGAACGCTCCTATGACTGCGTCGTTATCGGGTCCGGCCCCGGCGGCTACGTCGCCGCGATCCGCGCTGCGCAGCTCGGCATGAGGACGGCGGTCGTCGAGTCCGACCGGATCGGCGGGCGCTGCCTGAACTACGCCTGCATTCCGGCGAAGGCCGTCCTGCGCGTCGCCGACGTGCTGACGCAGGTTCGCGAGGCCGACGACTTCGGCCTGAAGGTGTCCGATCCCGAGGTGGACTTCGACGCCGTCGGCGAGCGTCGCAAGAAGGTCGTCAAGACGCTCACGGGCGGGGTCGCGGGTCTGCTGAAGAAGAACGGGATCGACGTCATCGAGGGCCACGGCTCGGTATCCGACGAGGCCAACGTGAAGATCGGCGCCGACTTCGACGGCACCGAGATCGCGGCGAAGCTCGTCATCCTCGCGACCGGCTCGGTGAAGAAGCCGCTGCCCGGCACGCAGTTCGGCGGGCGCGTCATCGGAACCGAGGAGGCATGGGCGCTGGAGGCGCTCCCCGCCACCCTCGCCGTCGTCGGTGCGGGCGCCTCGGGCACCGAGATCGCCTCCGCGTACGCGCGCCTGGGCAGCCAGGTCTCGCTGTACGAAGGCCTGGACCGGGTGCTGCCGACAGAAGACCCCGACGTCTCGAAGATCGCCGAGCGCGGCTTCTCGAAGCAGGGCATCGACGTGCACACGGGCGTCTTCGTCGAGGACGTGCGCAGCCAGGAGGACCAGGTGAGCTTCAGCGTCGCCGGCGAGCCGGCACAGGCCGAGTGGCTCGTCATCGCCGCAGGCCGCGCACCCGACGTGGAGGGCCTCGGCATCGAGGAGGCCGGCATCGACCTCACCGACGGCGGCCTGGTCGCCGTCGGCGGCGCGATGCGCACGTCGCTTGACGGGGTCTACGCGATCGGCGACCTCGTGCCGGGTCCGGCGCTCGCGCACAAGGCCTCCGACGAGGGGATCATCGCCGCCGAGGACGCCGCCGGGCTCGAGACGCACCCGATCGACTACGTCGACGTGCCGCGCGCGACGTTCTGCTCGCCGAACGTCGGCAGCTTCGGACTGACCGAGCAACAGGCTCGGGACGCGGGACACGACGTCGTCGTCGGCAAGCTCTCGTTCGGCGCCGTCGGCGCGGGCACGGTGTACGGCGACCGCGCCGGCCTCGTGAAGGTCATCGGCGAGCGCACGTACGGCGAGCTGCTCGGCGGCCACATCGTCGGGACCCGCGCGACCGAGCTCGTCCAAGAGCTCGTCAACGTGCGCGCTCTGGAGGGCGGCTTCGCCGAGGTCGCGCGGATCGTGCACGGCCACCCGACGCTGACGGAGGCCGTCATGGAGGCCGCGCGGGACGCCGATGGCTGGCTCATCCACGGATAGCGCAGCGCCCGCCTTCTACTTCGACCTCGCGGTGCCCGAGTGCTACCTCGTGGCCGAGCGGATCCTGCACACGCTGCCGGTCGCCTGCGAGTGGCGACCCGTGCTCGCCGCCGAGTTGCCCGGCGCCACGCAGAGCTTCGGAGGATGGCGCTGCGCGGAGGAGCGCGAGATCGAGCTCGCGCGCCTCGAACGCGAGGCGGCGCTCCACGGCCTGCAGCCGATCCGCTGGCCGCGGGAGCTGCCGCTGGACAGCGCGTTGGCGATGCGCGTCGCGACGTACGCCGCCGGCATCGGCCGCGCGGTGGCGTTCACGCAGGCCGCGTTTCGCCAGGCCTACGCCGCCGGCCGCGACCTGTCCGTGCCCGACAACGTGCTCATCGCGGCCTCCGCGTGCGAGATGCACCCGGCGGCGGTGCTCAAGGCGGCCGGCCTCGGGTCGGTCGCCGAGGCGCTCGAGCGCACGACGGCCGAGGCGTCCCAGCGCGGCATCGCGTCGCTGCCGGCGATCTGGAGCCCGCATGCGATCCACTACGGCGACGCGGGCCTTGACAGCGCCGCACAGGCCTTCGGCGCGCAGATCAGTTCTTCAGCCTGATCGTCCGCCTCGACCCCCGGCATGGGCGACGTTCGCGAGCTACGCTCGGGCCGTGAGGGCGAACCGCTCCTACCGGCTGCTGCACACGCGCTCGAGCCGCCGGCCGGGACGGCTGGATCGGACCCGCATCGACCACCTCGAGGTCGTCGAGGTCGCGTCTGGAGAGGTCGTGCTGTTCTGGGATCTGGCCGCTCCGGAGGCCGCCAAGCGCGCGCGGCGGCTGCGCGAGGATCTCGTCGGGCTCGACGAGGAGGAGTTCCTCGAGCGCTGGGGCGAGGCGTAGCATGGCGCCGGCATGCGCCGTCCCCTCCGCCAGCTTCGCCATGAGCTGACCGGCAGGATCCGGCACTACGGCTCTCACGGGTTCGTCCGCCTCTCACCGAAGCAGCGCGAGGTCTGGGCACGGCGCCTGTACTCGCGCGATGGGCAGGCGACCAGCGGCTTGCTGGCGGGCTGGTTCGGCCGCGCTCCGCTCACGATCGCCGCGGGCCCGGCCGGCGGGATGACCGTGTCGACCGCGCATCTGGCGCTCAACCACGGACAGTTCGCGGACATCATCCGCGGCACGCTCGAGCCGTCGGTCGCCGAGGCGATGCTGCGCACGGTGCGTCCAGGACACGTCGTCTACGACGTCGGAGCGAACCTCGGCTACTGGACGCTCGTCGCCGCGAGGCTCGCCGGACCGGAGGGCCGGGTCGTGGCCTTCGAGCCGGTGCCGTGGTGCGCGGATGCGGTCGCCGCGAACATCGCTCTCAACGAGCTGCGCCAGGCCGAGGTGCGAGCGCAGGCGGTCAGCGACGCGACCGGCCGCGCCCGGTTGCTCGTCGTCGGACACGCGGATCACTCGTTGCTCGCGTCGGTGGGGTCTCACCCCAGCACGCGCGACGAGATCGACGTCGACACGGTCGCCATCGACGACCTCGTCGGCGCGGGCACGATCCCGCCCCCGGACGTCCTGAAGGTCGACACGGAGGGCGCCGAGCTGCTCGTGCTCGAGGGCATGCGCGAGACCATCGCCAGCCACGCGCCGCGCATCATCTGCGAGATCCACGACTCGGGCGCGGCCTTTGCCGCGCTCATGGAGGAGATCGGCTACCGCACGACGAACCTGAGCGGCCCGTGGACGATCGCCGAGGCCCCGCGCCACATCCACGTGCTCGCCGAGCCGCGGGAGTGGGGACCGGGCGCCGAGCCCGGCTCGGTACGCTGAATCGTCAATGGCAGAGCGCGTCGCGCAGACCACGGGAGAGGCCGGCCTTCCCGAACCGGACGCCGCCCGCGAGTGGCTCGCGACGATGATGCTCATCCGCCGCTTCGAGGAGCGCGCGGGCGAGATGTACGCGAAGGCGAAGATCGGCGGCTTTCTGCATCTCGCGATCGGCGAAGAGGCGACGATCGTCGGCTCGGCGCGTGCGCTGCGCGCACAGGACTACCTCATCTCGACGTACCGCTCGCACGGCCACACGCTCGCGCGCGGAACCAACGCAAACGCGGTCATGGCCGAGTTGTTCGGCCGCGTCGACGGCTTGTGCAACGGCCGCGGCGGCTCGATGCACATGTTCGACCTTGAGAAGCGCTTCATGGGCTGCTACGGGATCGTCGGCGGCAACCTGCCCCTTGCGGCGGGCTTCGCGCTGGCTTCGGACTATCTCGAGCGCGACGAGGTGACGCTGTGCCAGTTCGGCGACGGGGCCTCGAACCAGGGCACGTTCGGCGAGACGATGAACCTCGCCGCCCTGTGGAAGCTGCCGGTGGTCTTCATGGTCACGAACAACCAGTTCGGGATGGGGACGTCGCTCGAGCGCCACTCCGCGATGACCGACCTCATGCGCAAGGGCGAAGGCTTCGGCGTGCCCGGCATGCGCTGCGACGGCATGGACGTCGTCGACACCTACAACATGACGGCCGAGGCGCTGCGCATCGCCCGCGAGGAGCGCCGGCCGGTGCTCGTCGAAGCCGTGACGTACCGCTTCCGGGGCCACTCGATGGCCGATCCCGAGGAGTACCGCACGAAGGAGCAGGTCGATGAGTGGCGCAAGCGTGACCCGATCGTCGTCTTCGGCGACCAGCTCGTCGCCGCCGGGATCCTCGACGAGGACGACCGCGAGCGGATGGACCGCGAGGCGCTCGCGCGCGTCGACGAAGCCGTCGCGTTCGCCGACGCGTCACCGAGCCCCTCGCCGAACGCGCTGTACGACGACATCTACGTGCTCGGCGACCAGGTCCGCGGCTGGTACTCGGTCGACGAGCGCACGCCGACGCCGCACCGCGGCGAGGACGAGCGCGGAATGGACAGCGCCGACCTGCCCCAGGACGAGCACGCCGAACGCGCAGCGCCGAGATCCGCAGACGCCGCGCAGGAGGGAGACGACTAGATGGCGGTCATGCGCTACCGCGAGGCGCTCAACGAGGCGCTGCGCGAGGAGATGGCGCGCGATTCGAACGTCATGCTCATGGGCGAGGACATCGGCGTCTTCAACGGCGCCTTCAAGGTCACCGCCGGGCTGCTCGAGGAGTTCGGCGACGAGCGCGTGCGCGACACGCCGATCTCGGAGAACACGATCGTCGGGATGGGCGTCGGCGCGGCGATGACGGGCCTGCGCCCGGTCGTCGAGCTCATGACGATCAACTTCTCGCTGCTGGCCATGGACCAGATCGTCAACCACGCCGCGACGATCCATTACATGTTCGGTGGACAGGTGAAGGTGCCGCTGGTCGTGCGCATGCCGCAGGGCGCCGGCCACCAGCTCGGCCCGACGCACTCGCACTCGTGGGAGGCGCTGTTCCTCCACGTGCCGGGTCTGCTCGTCGCGACGCCGACGACCGCCGCCGACGCCAAGGGCCTGCTGAAGGCAGCGATCCGCGACGACAACCCCGTCGTCTTCATCGAGCACGAGTACCTCTACGGTCAGCGCGGCGAGGTGCCCGACGACGGCGATTTCACGGTGCGCTTCGGCGAGGCCGCGATCCGCCGCGAGGGCTCGGACGTGACGATCGTCGGCATCTCGCGCATGGCGCTGACCGCCGCGCGCGCGGCGGGCACGTTGAGCGAGGAGCACGGGATCGAGGCGGAGGTCATCGACCCGCGCACGCTGCGCCCGCTCGACCTCGACACGATCCTCGCGTCCGTGCGCAAGACGAACCGCTGCGTGATCGTCGAGGAGGGCTGGCCGCACGGCGGTGTCGGCGCGAACCTCGCCGCGCTCGTGCAGGAGCAGGCCTTCGACGACCTCGACGCACCGGTGCAGCGCGTCACCGGCGCGGACGTCCCGATGCCGTACTCCAAGCCGCTCGAACAGATCGCGTTCCCGCACGAGCCACAGATCGTCGACGCCGTGCTCGCGACGACTCAGGATCGCTAGGCGCATGTCGACCGAGATCGTCATGCCGCGCCTCTCGGACTCGATGGAGGAGGGGACGATCCTCAAGTGGCTGAAGGCCGACGGCGACGAGGTGACCCGCGGCGAACCGCTGGCGGAGATCGAGACCGACAAGGCGACGCTGACGTACGAGGCCGACGCCGCCGGCGTGCTGACGATCGTCGCCGCTGCCGGCGAGACACACCCGATCGGCACCGTCATCGCGCGGTTGGAGACGAACGGCGCCGCACCGACGCCGGTCCCGGCTGCCGCGGCCGAGCCCGAGCGGGCGGCCGCTGCGGCGCGCGCGCAGCC
>JALZJA010000527.1 GCA_030860005.1 Actinomycetota bacterium | reverse complement strand
TGCTTGTCCTCGCGCGCGGCACCTACCGACCACCGCGCGGCCTCGCGACGGACGCGGCCGGCCGTGTCGCCTGGTGGCAGCGGGGCTGCACCGGCGGCTCGGAGATCGTGACCGACGACGGCGCGGGGCCCAGGAGCAGCACGGCGATCCCCGCCTGCCGCGTCAAGGTGCTCAATCGCAGCGCGCGCGTGCGCGGCGGCCGGATCATGCTCAGGCTGCAATGCCCGCAAGGGTGCTCGGGACAGGCGCGCGTCGGCACGCGCCGTGGGACGCGCCTCGTGCGCTCGTTCTCCTTCAAGCCCGGGACACATCGCCTGAGCCTGCGCCTGACGCGCCGCGAGCGCCGCGGCAAGCGCCTGGCGCTCTCGCTCCAGGTCACCGCCGGACCCTCGCGCACGGCGGTCATCCGCCTGCGCTGAGCCGGGCCGGCATCGATCGGCTCAGCTCGCGGGCGGCGCTTCGCGCAGGGCCCGCCGCGCGAGCTGAGCGGCGACGAACAGGATCAGCACCGCGAAGCCGATCTCCAATGTGCGCTCTGGCACGATGTTGGCGATGATGGCTCCGCCCGCCGACCCGCCGACCGCGAGCAGCCCCAGCAGCGCCCCGGCGCGCAGGTCGACGTTGCCGCGGGCACGCTGGCGCCACGTGCCGACGAGGGCCACGGGGATGATCGCCAGCAGCGAGGTTGCCTCCGCGTCGACCTGGCTCAGGTCCAGGAAGATCGTCAGCGCCGGTACGAACAGCGCGCCGCCGCCGACGCCGAGCAGGCCGGCGACGACGCCCGCCGCGAGCCCGATGGCGACGGCCTCGATCATCACAGCAGCAGATCGCCGGCAACGACCGTGAGCAGCCCGGCGAAGATGAGCGCGATCGCCCTCGTCGAGATCCGCTGCTGAAGCTCGGTGCCGATCAGCACCCCGACGACGGCCGGCACGCCGACCAGGACGCCCTCGAGCACGTGGACGTTGCCGTAGGCCGCGTGCACCGCGGTCGCGACCGCCGCGATGAGGACGATCGCCGCGAGCGACGTGCCCGTCGCCATCCGCTCACCGAATCCGAGCCAGAGGACGAGCAGCGGCACGATCACGATCCCGCCTCCGACCCCGAAGAGCCCGCTGAACAGCCCGGCCGCCGTCCCGATCGCCGCAATGCAAAGCGTTCGGCGAGACGGCATGCGCGGCATACTAGAAGTCATGTCCGCCGCGACCACACTCGTCGAGGCACTCGGGCCGCTGCGGACCGATCCTGCCCGCGCGGCGGTCCTGCTCGACATCGACGGAACGCTCGCGCCGATCGTCCGTCACGCCGACGACGCCCATGTCCCCGAGCCGACACGCGCTCCGCTCATCGCCGTGGCCAAGCGCTACGCCGTCGTCGGGTGCGTCAGCGGCCGCCAGGCGGCGACCGCGCGGCGCATCGTCTCGCTTGGCTCGATCGCCTACGTGGGCAACCACGGCATGGAACTGCTGCGACCCGGCGGCACCGACGTGGAGATCGATCCCGAGATCGCGGACCACGAGCAGGTCGTGCGCAAGTTCGCGCGCGACGTCTGGGGGCCGCACCTCCAGCGGCTGCGCATTCGCGCCGAGGACAAGAGCGCGATCGCGGCCTACCACTGGCGCGGCGCGCCGGACGAGGACGCCGCGGAGGACGCCATGCGTGAGGTCGCCGCCGACGCGGAGGCGGCGGGCCTCAAGACGCACTGGGGCCGCAAGGTGCTCGAGGTGCGCCCGCCCGTGCCGTTCGACAAGGGCCGCGGCGTGCGGCGCCTTCTGACCGGCCGCGACCTCGCGGTTGGCCTCTACGTCGGCGACGACCTCACCGACCTCGATGCGTTCGCCGGCCTGCGCGGACTCGTCGAAGACGGTGAGCTCGGCGTGGCGATATGCGTGGGCGTTCGCTCCGAGGAGACGCCTGCGGCGCTCGAGCAGGCAGCCGACGTGCTCGTCGACGGACCGCCCGGCGTGCGCGCACTGCTCACGACGCTCGCCGAATAGGCACTCGATGCGCTTCGTGGACTTCCTGCGGGCGGCCATCCTGCTCTGTGCGGCCTCCGCTACGGTGCTCGCTGCCGTCACCGTCCTGCGGGCCGGCGCCAAGGCCGACAGCACGCTCGTGATCGTCGTCGCCGGGTGGTGGATCGTCGCCGGCGCCATCGGCACGTGGCTCGGCCGGCGGGCGCAGACGAACTCGCCGATCGCGCGCCTGCTCGCGAGCGCGAAGTCGACGTCGTCGCTGCCCGAGCATCGCCCCGGCAGCCTGCTGGTCAACCGGCTTTGGCCGCTGCTGTTCTCGACGGTGCTCGCGATCGGCCTTGGGATTCTTGCGCCTCAGGTCCCCGGAATCGCGACGGGCTTCGCGATCGTCGCCACGCTCGCGTGGCGCCGCCAGGAGGCGGCGGTGACGGCGATCGAGGATCGCGACGGCGTCGCCTTCTACGTCGAGCCGACCTCGCCGATGAAGCCGATCAAGCTCGTCCGCGCCCCGGGCTTCCGGCGCCACCTCGCGTCGGCCAATGGAGCCACGCGTTAGTCAGGGGTGGGCGGGTCCTGAGTGATGCCCGCGGCCGACGTCCTCATCGTCTCGCTCGGCTCGACGGCCGGGCTGCGCGCCGCCGACGCGGAGCTGGCCGATGCGCTGCGCCGCGCCGGGGCGAACGTGGCGGTCGCGACGACGCACCCGCCGCGGGAGGTACGGACCTTCGCGCTCACCGACCTCGGATGGGCACGGGC
>JALZJA010000526.1 GCA_030860005.1 Actinomycetota bacterium | reverse complement strand
TTGCGGTTGGTGAAGTCGTTGGCCGGGCCGCCCGAGCCGGGATCGAGGTAGCTCGGGCCCGGACCCGCCTCGCCCAGCCAGGCCGAGTCCGCCTGCGGCGGGATCGTGTAGCCGAGGTGCTGGAGTGAGTAGAGGATGTTCATCGCGCAGTGCTTCGCGCCGTCTTCGTTGCCGGTGATGATGCAGCCGCCGACGCGCCCGTAGTAGGCGTACTGGCCGTCGTCGTTGAGCAGGTGGCTGTTGCCGTACAGGCGCTCGACCACCTTCGTGCAGACCGATGATTTCTCGCCCAGCCAGATCGGCGACAGCAGTACGAGGATGTCGGCCGCCATGACCTGCTCGGAGATCTCGGGCCAGTCGTCGCGTTCCCAGCCGTGCTCGGTCATGTCGGGATAGATGCCGGTCGCGATCTCGTGGTCGATCGCGCGGATCGTCTCGACGGCGACGCCGTTGCGCTGCAGGATCGCGATAGAGCGGTCGCCGAGCGCCTGCGTGTGCGAGACCTCGGGCGAGCGCTTCAGGGTGCAGTTGATGTACAGCGCGCGCAGGTCGGAGAAGTCCCACCGCGACTGCTCGCAGAGCTGCTCGTCGAACTCGGTCAGGTCGGCCATCGTCGGTGTCTCCTTCGGGTGGTCAGCATCGGTCGCTGCGGCGAGCGACGCCCACAGGTCGGCGGTCTTCCCCCGGCATCCCCCACAGGATCACGTCCATTGGCGCAAACGTATCCCGCGCGCGCCAGCGCGTGAAGATGATTACCTCGCGGTTGGCGTAGGTCCCAGGAACGTGCCGCGTCCGGCGCCTGTAGATTCGGGCCTCAGCGACCCAGGAGGGCGGCCGTGGCCGTGGAAGTGATCGCCGACGAGACGTGTGCTGCCCTTGGTCAGGTCGTCCAGTCGCTCGATCGCGCAGCCGTGCACCGCTTCCTCGTCGGCGTCGATCGGGGTCCGGTGAAGCTCGACGACGCCGACGCCAGCGAGCTGCTCGGAGATCCGCTGGCCACGCTGCTGTTGCTCAACGGCGTCTTCCCGCGCACCGGCACCGAGCTCGTCGAGGCGCTGCGCGAGGCGGCCGGCGACGGCGATCCGCTCGCACGGCACGCGACGTTCGTCCTCGGCGAGGGCGGTCACATCCTGTTCTCCGAGAGCGCGTCGCTGCAGCGCGGGTTGCGCTTCATCGTCGCCATCGGCGAGCAGAGCAAGCCCGACATCATCGTCAGCACTCCCGGGCCCGACGAGGCGTTGATCGAGGCGATGGCGTGGGACCGTGCCGCGGGCGGCTTCAACTACTACCGCACGGTGCGCGGCGCCTGGGTATTCGCCGGCAACTCGCGGGACGCGCTGATCGGGCCGACCGAAGGCAAGGGCCCGTTCGAGAGCCACGTCAGCGGCAACCTCGTCATGAAGGAGCTGCGCCGGCCCTGGATCAACTGGCACTCGGTCGTCGGACTGATCTTCGACACGATCTTCGCCCCCGCAGACCAGCTGCCGCGCCACCCGTGGTTCGCGGGCAAGCAGGGCGCCGACATCTTCGAGACGACGGTCGCGCGGCCGAGCATCCGCCGCTGGAACACGGCGCGCTTCGCGACGCGCGCCGAGCCCGCCCGGCGCGTGCTCAAGCAGGTCGTGGAGTCGACCACGGTCAACCTCATCTGCAGCCCGACCGAGAGCCGGCTCGCCGTGTCGGCGGGCGACCCGGTGCGGCTGCCGCAGACGTTCTTCGTCGACTCCGAGGCGCTGACGGAGGTCCTCGACCTGCCGCCGCCGCCGGGCGTCGCCGTCGACGGCCGGGTCTACCGCTCCACGCTCGAGCGCTTCGAGTTTCGGTTGCGCGGGTCGGGTGGCTACAGCCGCCCGGGAGACACGCGCTTTGCCTTCGTCGTGCCCGAGCGGGCGTTCGAGGATCGCGTCGCGATCGAAGAGGCGGTGAAGTCCGGGCTGATCTCGCGGCGCCTTGTCGCGTGCCTGCTCATGGTCGACTTCCCCAACCCCGTCTTCTCCGCGCGGCGGGCGAGCCTGCTGGCGCACGCGGCCGACGTGCCCGACGCCGAGTTCTCGCAGGCGACCGCCGACGCGATCCTCGCCGCGGCCGAGGGCTCACCCGATGGCAGCGCCGAGCGCGAGTTCGCGGCGCGGTGGGACGCCGGCGACGAGTGGCGAGATGCGTTCAGCACACTGCTCAGCGCCTACTACGACACGCTGCGCGCTCACGCAGCGACGCAGGCCGGCTTCGACGACTACACGCGGCTGGCGGAGTCGCGGCGCGCGCGTGTGCGCGACATGCCGATCTTCGAGAACCCGCTGCTGTTCGCGGCGACGAACCTCCCCCCACAGCAGCTCGAGATGCGGCCCGATGGGACCGTCAGAGAGGTGACATGAATATGGCCCTGCTCGACCAGTTCAGTACGCCGGCCGGCCTGACCGAGCTCTCGCAGGCAGATCGCGGCCGCTGGAGCGCGATCGTGGCGCAGATCTTTCGGTCGCTGACGCAGGGCGGCGACTATCCGCAGTTCTACGACCCGACCGCGACCGACAGCGGCGCAGACGCGGCGCTCAAGACGGTCCGCTGGCCCGCGTACCCGGCGACGCTGCTGCTCGACGCGACGTCCGAGCGCCAGCGCTGGGGCCAAGCCGACAGCTCGCGCTCGCTGCAGGACGAGTACTGCGAGTGGAGCGTCGATCGCGACGCCGACGGGCGCATCCGCCGCGTCGTGTTCACCTCCGAGGTGCCGGAGTACTGGGAGCACCTCTTCGACGCCGACCCCGACCTGCTCACGACGCTGTACTCCGAGCTGTACGGACGCGACGTGTCGCTCGACGAGGTGAAGCGCGCCGACGGGCGCTACTGGCGCGACAACCCGCTCAACCGCTCGACGGAAGGCGGCATCGCCCACCTCATCCAGGGCTCGAACAACCTCAACGCCGCCGTCATCCTGGCGGCGACGGCCACGATCCTGCGCCGGAACACCGCCGGCGAGCCGGTCTCAAACCAGCAGGAGCTCGTCCGCTGCGGCCAGCTCGGCGAGCCCAACCGCAACAGCGACCCCCAGATCGCCGCGGCGGTCAACGATCTCTGCGCGCAGGGCGCGCAGATCACGCTCGAGGACCCGCCCGGGCTCTACATCGACGGCCTGCTGACCGCCGAGATGCAGACGCCCGACGGTTCCGATCCCGCGTCCTTCTGGACGGTCGAGCGCGGAACGCCGGAGCGCACGCTGCGCGCGAGCTACGAGGTGCCCGGGGACCTCGGCTTCATCGTCGGCGACATCGAGATCGCCGGACGCCCGATCGAGTTTGGCGCGCAGCTCGCGGACAACGTGCAGATCAAGCTCACGGCGGTCGCGGTCGCGTTCGGCTCGCACTCCCCCGAGCGTGAGCCCTGCGTAGGCTGACGCCGGATGAGCTTCGACGAGACGATGGGCACCGTGATGCGCCTCAGCGCGGGCGCCGAGGCCCTTGCTGCGCTCGGCGCGAAGCTGCAAGCCGACGTCGATGGGATCGAGCTCGACGCGGCGGTCGCGGAGGCGCTCGACGACGTCGTCGCCGAGCTCGCGATCGATCTCGCCGCGCTCTCGTCCCAGGAGCGGGCGATCGTGGCGACGGCGGCGCGCGCGTTCCTGTTGCTGGCCGGCGACATGCTCGCCGATGCGGAGCGTTCGCCCGGTTGGGCCATCGAGGATCCCGGCGTGCTTCTGAGCATCGGCCGCATGTCGGCCTTCATCGCCGAGGTCATCGCTGCGGTCGTGCCAACGCTCGACGGCCTCCACGAGGCGCTCGACCGTGAGGGCGCGTCGATCTGCGACGTGGGCTCGGGCGTCGGCGCATTGTCGATCGCCTTCTGCCGCACGTGGCCGAACGCACGCGTCGTCGGGCTCGATCCGTGGCCGCCCGCGTTGGCGCTCGCCGAGGAGGAGGTGGCGCGCAGCGGCGTCGCGGACTGCATCGAGCTGCGCCAGATCGGCGTCGAGGAGCTGATGGACGAGGAGCTCTTCGATGCGGTCTGGTTCGCGGGCCCGTTCGTGCCGCCCGAGGTCGTCCCGGCCGGACTGCGGCGTGTGCACGCCGCGCTGCGGCCCGGAGGCTGGCTCATCTTCGGACTCTTTGCGGGCCCGTCCGATCCGGTCGCGCGCGCGGTCACGAAGCTGCGCGTCGTGCGCTCCGGCGGCTCGGTTGCGGGCGCAGACGAGCTGCAGCGACTGCTGACGGAGGTCGGGTTCGTCGACGTGCACGAAGTGGAGCGCACATGGCAGGCGCCGGCCGCGCTGCTCGCGGGACGGCGCGCTCCGGGTGGCGACTGAGCGCGCTTACGCCCTGCGCAGCCCCGCCCGCGCGAAGTTCACCGAGAAGGCGCGACACCAGATCACGACCCTTCTGAAGCGAGCGAGGTCCAGTCCGGCGGGGAGCGTGTATTGCTGATTGCCGTTGTTGCCCTTGAGCGCGCCGAGGTCCTTGTGGTCACCGATGTCCCCGGCGCCGGTGGCCGGGCCGGCGACGAGCAGCACGCGCAGGTCCGGGCCGTTCTCGACTCTGAAGCTCGTGAGGGTCAGGACCGGACCGCCCTTCGCGGGATCGATCGTCGACGCGGTGCCGCGGGCCGAATGGCTCACGCCCTGAAACCGACCGCGGCCCAGCAGGACATTCCGCCGCGCGGCCGAGCGGCGGCGGCGTGGCGCAACGTGCTTGTCCGTGGCGTTCGAGGCGCTCGCCGCCGGGATGTCCGCCGTCACCACCCGCTCGTTGACCTCGCGGTCGAAGAGGGTCGACATGGCCAGGTAGCCCCCGACGAGCGCGGTCGCGACGACGTAGGTGCCGAGGATCCAGGGCGCGAGCTGGCGCCGCTTGAAACCCAACGCCAGGCAGCCGAGGCCCAGCACGCCGATCCACGCACCGGTCAACACCATCGCGACCTTGAAGTCGTCGGTGATCAGGCCGCCCGTGATCCAGACTCCGCCGAGCAGCGCCGCGAGCACGATCGGGATGACGACCAGCCGGGCGGACCGACGGGCCCGCCGCTCGGAGGCGAACACGTTCATGGAGCGTCAGTGTCGCGGGCCAGCCTTACGAAACGATGATCGCGCACGCGGACACGGCGCCGCAGCTCACGGACCGACGCCGATGGTCACCCGGCGGACCTTATCTGCGAACCGCCTGCTTCGCGCGCTGCCGGACGGGTACCGTGAGACCCATGACCGCAGCAACGACAATGTCGCTCTCCGGACGCGAGTACGCCGACGACGAGGCGCTGCTCGGCGGCGTGCTCGACGAGGTCATCGAGGCGGTCGAAGGGCCGCAGGCACTCGAGCTGCACCGCCGCGCCGTCGAGCTCGGCGAGCGGTCGCGCAGCGGCGACAGCGCCGCCGCCGATGAGCTCGCGCAGCTCGCGGCCGGGCTCGAGCTCGCGGACCTCGTGCTGCTGATCCGCATGCTCACGCGCTGGTTTCAGCTCATGAACCTCGCCGAGGACAGCGCCCGCATCCGCCGCATCCGCGCGCTCGACGAGGCACCCGGGCCCCGCCGTGGCGGCCTATACGAGGCGATCACGCAGCTCGCGGCCGACGGCACGAGCGCGACCGAGCTGCACGACACCCTCGCGAGCGCCGAGGTGCGGCTCGTCATGACCGCCCACCCGACCGAGGCGCGGCGGCGCACCACGGTCAGCAAGCTGTCGCGCATCTTCGCGCTGCTGCGCTCGCTCGACGAGCGCCGCCCGTCGACTGGGGAGCAGGAGCAGATCCGGCGCCGGATCGCGGCCGCGGTGCAGGAGATGTGGAGCTCGGACGAGCTGCGGGCGACGTCGACGAGCGTGCTCGACGAGGTGAAGGCCGGGCTCGTGTACTTCACCTCGACGCTCGCCGACGTGGTGCCCGAGATCTACCGCGACCTCGAGGCCGCGATCGCCGAGAACTACCCCGGGTCCGATGTCCGCGTGCCGGCGCTGCTGACGTTCGGCTCGTGGATGGGCGGCGACCGCGACGGCAACCCGTTCGTGACGCCCGCGGTGACCGCCGCGGCGCTCGAGCTCATGCAGGAGACCTGTCTGTACTACCTGCAGGACTCGGTGCGCGGGCTCGCCGAGCACGCGTCGCTGTCCTCGCGTCTCGCCGGCGAGCCGGAGGAACTGCGCGAGCTGCTCGAGCGCCTCGACGGGCTGTGCGGACAGCTCGCCGCCGACCTGCGCGCCCACCACCCAGAGGAGCCCTACCGGCGTCTGTTCAAACTGCTCGCCGAGCGCGTTCGCGCCACGCGCAAGGGCTTGAAGGGCGCCTACGCGCGGCCCGCCGAGCTGCTCGGCGACCTGCACACGGCGGAGCGTTCGCTCGAGCGTCAAGGCGCAAGCTTCGTCGCGGCCGACGCGCTGCGCGACGTCATCCGCCAAGTCGAGGTCTTCGGCTTTCACTTCGCCCTCCTGGATGTCCGCGAGCACGCCGACGTCCACAGCGCGGCCATCGCCGAGGTCCTCGAAGAGCTCGGGGTACAGGAGGGCTACGCCGAGCTATCCGAAGAGCAGCGGATCGCGGTCCTGAGCCGCGAGATCGCCAATCGGCGACCGCTGATCCCGCTCGACATCAGCGGCTTCAGCGACGCCACGTGCAAGGCGATCGAAACCTTCCGCACGATGCACGAGCTCCTCGGCGACAAGCATCCCGACGCGCTGGGCTCCTACATCGTCTCCGGGACAGACAGCGCGTCGGACCTGCTCGAGGTCCTGCTGCTCATGAAGGAAGCCGGGCTCTCGCGGGCGGGCGGTGAGGACGCGCGGCTGCGAATCGTCCCGCTGTTCGAGTCCGGAGAGACGCTCGCCGAGTCCGCCGAGACGATGCGCACGTTGCTGGCGACGCCGGTCTACCGCGCCGCCCTCGACGCCGTCGGCGAGCAGGAGATCATGGTCGGCTACTCGGACTCCAACAAGGATGTCGGCTACGTCGCATCCGGCTGGGAGGTCTACCGCGCGCAGCTCGAGCTGGCCGAGCTGATGCGCGAGCACGGCGTGCGGTGGCAGTTCTTCCACGGCCGCGGCGGCGCGGTGGGCCGCGGCGGCGGGCCGAGCTACACCGC
>JALZJA010000520.1 GCA_030860005.1 Actinomycetota bacterium | reverse complement strand
GCGCCGGCCTCCGAGGCCCCGGCGGAGAAGCCGGTCCCCGCGCCCGCGCCCGCGGCAGCGTCAACGGAGCCTGTAGCCAGTCCGGTGCCGGCTGCTCCGAAGCCGACCGCGGCCCCGGCTCCCGACGCCGCACCCGCCCCCGCTCCCGAGGCAGTCACCGCGAGCACAGCGCCCGACGGCGCCTCGTAGGTCGTTCGCGGCCGGCTCGCGACGGACCCCCTCGTCGTCGCGGGTCGTTCGCGGCCGCGTTCGGGCGGTGTGGCGGTTCAGCCATCGATCGAGGCGGCCGCCCGGCGGCCGCCGCGTTTATATGGTTGATTCCACGGGTTGGCCAGTGTGTGTCGAGCGAGCCCCAGCCGAGCGGTACCCGTCACAGCAGACGAGGAGGGTCTAGCGAACGACTAGCCAAACGCGGTAGGGTGCGACGCGCCGGGGGCCCACTTTGGCGCGCCCCCCTGCCGTAACCCCTTGGGAGACGCCCATGAACACTCGCACGATCGCCGTTGTCGCTCTCGTCATCGCCGTGATCATTTTGATCATCCTGCTCACTTGAGCGCTGCGACTGGGTGATCAGCAGGGTTAGAGAAGGGCAGGTCGATTAGAACCTCCCGCCACCACTGGTCTGCCGAGTTTCGCTAGTCCCCACTAGTTCACGGACGGATCGACCGGCATCCGCGCGACGAGCGCGTAATGGCCGCCCTTGCGCTCGAGCACGCGCCGCCACAGCTCGTCGGCGTCCGTGTCGAAGATGTCGTCCACGCCCGCGGGGGCGACGAACCAGTCGTCGCGCTCGAGCTCGGCGTCGAGCTGGCCGGGCGCCCATCCGGCGTAGCCGGCGAAGACGCGCACCCGGCCGGTGACGTTGCTGAGCTCGTCGACCGTGCGGCCGTCGCCCATGATCCCGACGCTGCCGATGACCTGCATGCCCGCGAACTCGGGGTCGTCGAACTCGGCGAGGACGAGCAGGGCTTCGGGCTGGACCGGCCCGCCGACGTCGATCACCGCGTCCTCGCCCGCGAGCGGCTCCAGCTCGGATGCGGCCTCACCTACGAGTACCTCGCCGGGCCGGTTCAACACCAACCCGAGGGCGCCCTCCTCGCTGTGCTCGCAGATGAGCACGACGGTCCGCGCAAAGTTCGGATCGGGCAGCCTGGCGCCGGCGATCAAGAGCTGTCCACGGAGCGACTCGATACGCACACTAATACCGGCTCCGAGCGCCCCGCGTGCTGAACGATCGACCGGGCTATGCACGAAGCCGTCAGACGAGCAGCACGATCGCGACGCCCACGCCGTAGGCGATGACGACCGCGCGCAGCACGTGCGCCGGCAACCGCCGCGCGAGATGGACGCCGGCCGCGCCGCCGGCGAGGCAGGCGGCGCCGATGATGAGCGCGGCGTCCCAGGCGATCGAGCCGAAGAGCGCGAAGCCGACGACGGTCACGACCGCGATGAGCAGCGACAGGACGCCCTTGAGCGCGTTGAGGCGCTGGAGCTCGTCGTCGAGCAAGACGCCGAGCACGGCGAGCAGCATGATCCCGAGGCCGGCGCCGAAGTAGCCGCCATAGACCGCGGTGGCGAAGAGCGCGGCGTGCAGCACGGGCGCGCCGCTGCGTCCGCCGCGCTCGCGGCGGCGGCGTGCGATCGCGGCCGCACGCGGCTGGAGTGCGAGCATGCCGCAGGCGCCGAGGATGAGCCACGGGACGATCGCTTCGAACAGCGCCTCCGAGCTTGAGAGCAGCAGCGCGGCCCCCGCCGCCGCGCCGACCGCGCTTGTCAACGCGAGCGCGCGGACGCGCCCGCCCTGGCCGGCGAGCTCACGGCGGTAGGCCAGCGACCCGCCGACGTAGCCCGGCAGGACCGCGAGCGCGTTCGTGACGTTCGCCGTCACGCTCGGGTAGCCCGCCGCGAGAAGCGCCGGGAACGTGATCAGCGATCCGCCACCGGCGACCGCGTTGACGGCGCCGGCGCCCAGGCCCGCCCCGATGAGCAGGACGACGGTGCCGGCGTCCATGGGCGGCAGCGTGGCACGCTCAGCGGCGACCCGTTGCCTGGCGCGCGACCGGCCGCGCGGGCACGCCCTCGACCGCGCCGCCCGCGGGCACGTCGGCGGTCACGACGGCGCGCGGACCGACGAGCGCTCCCGCCCCCACCGACACGCCGGGCAGGATGGCGGCGCCCAGCCCGACGCGGGCACCGGCGCCGATAGTCACCGGCGCGGTCTTCAGCGGCTGCAGGCGGATCGGCAGCTCGACGTCCTCGAAGACATGATTGAAGTCGACGATGACCGCGCCTTCGCCGAGCTCGGCCCGTGCGCCGATCGTCACTCCGGCGTGGGCGACGATCGTCACACGCTCGGCGAGGATCACTCCGACGCCGAGCTCCACGCGCCCGGCGCGCACGATCACCCGCGCGCAGTCTCCCAGCGCGCAGCCGTCACCGAGCACGATCTCGGCACCGGGCGCGGTCTCGAAGCGCACGTCGGACCCGAGCGTCACGCCGCTCCCCGCCCGCACGCGCGGCTCGAGCGCCAGACGCAGCGCGGACGGCAGCGGCGGTCTCACCGCGGCGACACGATCCGCTCGATCCCGCGCCGCGCAAGATCTCGAGCGAGCGCGCGCGCGTGACTTGGCGCATAGCGCACGCGCGAGCCGTGATAGGCCGGCACGAGCGTCGACGGCAACACCGGCGCGCCGAGGGCTTGGGCCGCGCGGTCGGCGATCTCGATCTGTCCCAATGCGGTCGGATGCACGGCGTCGGGCAGCACCGTCGACCACGAGCCGAAGTCCCCGAGGTCGGCGACCACCGCGTGCCGACGCTGCGCCACGCGCCGCACGACCTCGTTCGCCGTGGCCGGCTTCGGCGCGGACGTCGGCCGGCCGAGGTCGAGCGGCAGCGTGAGCATGAGCAGGCGCTCGGCGCGCCCGGTCAACCTCGCGGCGACCGCGTCGAGGTCGCGCTCGTAGGCGTCCGGATCCCAATCATCGCGGCGCACGTCGTTGACGCCGGTGTAGAGCGTCGCGAGGTCGTAGTCGGCGCGCACGCTCGTGAGCTGACCGCGCAGCACATCCTGCGTCAGCGCGCCGTTGCACGCATACGACGTGTACGGCAGGTCGAGCGCGCGGGCGAGCCACTGCGCCCATGACAGCGGCGTCACGCCGAGCGTCATCGAGCCCTCGCCGACCGTGATGCTGTCGCCGAGCGCGACGAGCCCGAGGCGGCGTGCGGGCTGCTCGCTCAGGCCGGCTTGCACCCGACGATCATGAGGTTGTAGAACACGGCCGGCGGCAGGCGCCCCTCGAGCAGCGCGACGTCGACGCGCTGCAGCGCGAGGTAGCCGCGGAACGCGTACTGGCGCCACAGCCACGGGATGTCCTCGGGCACGGCGGTCGCCTCGAGCGTGCGGTTCATCCACCCAAACCAGTTCGCCAGAAGCTCCTCGCCGCGCACCCGCACGTCCGCAAAGCCCGCGCGCCGCGGCCACAGCCCGAGCTCGTCGGGCGTGAAGGCGTGCACGTCGACGAACGCCTCGAGCGACTCGCCGTCCAGATCGCCCGGCTGCACGGGCACGTTGCCGTCGCTGTCGAGCTGCTCGTAGCCGTCCGCGGCCCGTGCTCGCATGAGCCGCCGCCACAGCGGAGCGCTGCGCAGGGCGGCGCGCTTGGGCACCGCCGCGATCCGGTCGCCCGTGCGCGAGGGCTCGCCGGCGAAGAGGAACAGCCCGCCCGGTCGCAGGACGCGCCGGAACTCCGAGAACGCGACATCGAGGTGGGGGAGGTGGTGCAGGACGGCGTGGCCGAGCACGAAGTCGAAGGACTCGTCGGCGAAGGGCAGCGCTTCGCCATCGCACGCGACGGCCTGCACGTCGACGCCGATCCGCGCCGCGTTGCTCTGGAGCGCATCGAGCATCCCCGGCGAGATATCGGTCGCGGTCGCCTCGCGCACGACGCCGTCCTGAAGCATGTTCAGCGTGAAATAGCCGGTCCCGGCGCCGATCTCGAGCGAGCGCGCGAACGTCGGCAGCGGCTTGCCGAGCAGCTTGTGGAGCTTGCCGCGCACCTGCGCGCGGCCGATCTCGCCGAAGTCCACGCCCCATTTCGTGTCGTAGCGCCCGGCGGCGGCGTCGTGGTAGCGCGTGTTGACGTCACGGATCGCCTCGGCGGTGGCCGGTGCTGCCATGGCGGCCTCAGCCGGCGTTCCAGCTCAGGACCGCGCGGATGTCGTGCTCGTAGCCGAGCACCGACAGCGTGCCGGTGCCCAGCACGAGGCGCGCCCCGAAGTCGGCGGGCTGCTCCAGCCAGCGTGCCGCCAGCACCCGCAGCACGTGGCCGTGGGCGAAGATGAGGATGTCCTCGTCGTCCGCCGTGACCCGCTCGATGACGCGGTCCACGCGCGCACCGACGTCGTCGGCCGCCTCGCCCCCGGTCGCGCCGTCGCGCCACAGCAGCCAGTCGGCGTTGCGCTGCTCGCGGACCTGCGGCGTGGTCATGCCCTCGTCGTCGCCGTAGTCCCACTCCATGAGGTCGGGGTCGTGCTCGGCGTCGGGGAAGCCGGCGAGCGTCGCGGTCTCGGCGGCACGTGACAGCGGGCTCGTGAGCACGCGGTCGAAGGAGCGCGCGCGAAGCTTCTCGGCGAGCGCCCGTGCCTTGTCGCGACCGCTGTCGGTCAGCGGGATGTCCGTGTGCCCGGTGTGCTGGCCCGACAGCGACCACTCGGTCTCGGCGTGGCG
>JALZJA010000084.1 GCA_030860005.1 Actinomycetota bacterium | reverse complement strand
CGGATCAGCCGCGCCTTTTCTTCGACCGCCTCCGCCAGCAACTCGGACAGCGCCACGCCCCGGTCTCTGGCCTCGGCACGCAGCGTGTCGAGCGAGTCACTCCTGGCCCGGACGGTAGTGCGTTGATGCATGATGTGATGCTAGCATCAAACTGGGTCCAGACCTAGCTCGGTCAGCTCGGTCTCGGTGAGGTTCCGATACGACGATGCTGGCCGTGTCGCACCTACGAGCAAGCTTGTCGTGGCCGATCCTCATCAGAAGCTCGTCAACAGTGAGCTCCACTTGCGACTCCCTTGCGAAGCAGTAGCGGGCGCTATCGCAGGGATAGCGGTCGCTATCGACCGCAGACGGAGGGCCGACGAGCGGAGTCGCCGTGCGATCCCCTGCGGCGCGTACGTCTAAGCGACGTCGCGCAGCTTCTGGGCTTCGGCCAGCGACTGCAGCTTCTTGAGCGACTGGTTTTCGATCTGGCGGATGCGCTCGCGGGTGACGTTGAAGGTGCGACCGACCTCGTCGAGCGTCCGGGGATGCTCGCCGCCGAGGCCGTAGCGAAGCTCCAACACGCGGCGCTCGCGGTAGGAGAGGTTCTCCAGCTCCTCGCGCAGCGCCTCCTTGGTGAGCAGGTCGGCGGCACGCTCGAATGGCGACTCGGCCTTCTCGTCGGCGATGAACTGCCCGAACTCCGACTCCTCCTCGTCGCCGACCGGCTTCTCGAGTGAGACCGGCGCCTGGGCGGAGCGCTTGATCTGGTCGACCTCCTCGGGGTCGATGCCGGTGACGTCGGCGATCTCGTCCGGGGTGGGCTCGCGGCCCAGCTCGGTGACCAGCTTGCGCTCGGCGCGCCCGATCTTGTTGAGCTTTTCGACCACGTGGACCGGGATCCGGATCGTGCGCGCCTTGTCGGCGAGCGCGCGGGCGATCGCCTGGCGGATCCACCAGGTCGCGTAGGTCGAGAACTTGAAGCCCTTGCGGTAGTCGAACTTCTCCGCGGCGCGGACGAGGCCGAGCGTTCCCTCCTGGATGAGGTCCAGGAACGGCAGGCCCTGGTTGCGGTAGTTCTTGGCGATCGAGACGACGAGCCGCAGGTTGGACTCGACCATCTTCTGCTTCGCGTCGAGGTCGCCGCGCTCGATGCGCTTGGCGAGATCGACCTCCTCCTGAGCCGTCAGGAGGCGGACCTTGCCGATGTCCTTCAAGAACAGCTGAAGGGAGTCGGTCGTCATGTCCGGCTTCAGGTCGATCGCGGCCTTCTTGCGGGCACGCCGCTTGTCGGGCGCGCGCTCGACCGCGTTGGCGGCCTGGACGGCGGGATCGATCTCCTCGACGAGCTCGATCTCCGACTTCTCCAGGTAGCCGTGGAGCTCTTCGATGTCTGCCTCGTCGAGATCGATCTCCGCGACGGCACCCGCGATCTCGGCGTACGTGAGCACGCCGGTCAGCTGACCCTTCGTCAGGAGGCCCTTGATCTCTTCGAGTTCCTGCAGTTCTACTACTGACATTCAGTCGTCGCTTTCACGCCACGCGCGCACCGTGCCCGCCGCGCGCGTTTGCTGGATGGAGGGAGGGTCGGGAGTCCTTTTCGGCCAGCATCTCGCCCAACCTAGACCTCGAACTCTAGCGAGCCATCGTAGGGACAAGTCAACGGGATCCACGCTACTACCTCGTGTACTACGTGTGAGGACGTGCTTTGTTTCATCCTTCCCGCTGAGAACGGACAAAGCACATGACATCATGCGGTCATGGCCGATGGAGAGGATGGCGAGCGCGAGGTCCTGACGAGCCTGCCGCGCAGCAGGCCGGTGCGCCGCAGCGCCAAGCGCGGCGAGCGCTCTCGCACCGAGGCCGGTGAAGGGAAGCCTGCCGCGAGTCGCGAGAGCGCCCCGTCGCGCCGCAAGGCGGCAGCGGCCGGGGGCGGCAAATCGGCCTCGAATGCCACTCGCAAGGCACCCGCGAAGGCCGCCCGCCCGAAAGCAGCGCGAAAGCCACGCGCACGAGCGACGGAGGAGGCGCAGCCGCGCGTCCCGCCGCAGCGCAAGGTTCCGCCCGCTGGGTACGCAGCGCCGTCGAGTGCAGACGGTGATTCCCCGCCGGGCGCGACCGAGCTGCTCACGACCGCCATCCAGGCGGCAACCGAGCTCGCGCAGATCGGGATCAGCGTGGGTCGCCAGGCGCTGCGATCGGCGTTCGAGAGGCTGCCGAAACCCTGACGGACGGACAGGCTCCGCGCCGCCTGTCGAGTGTCCGGACGCCGCCCGGCCCGATCAGCCCGCTACGGACGCGCTCGATCCGGTGAGCCACGGGTACCGTGTCACTCATGGCCATCGCCGCCGCCGTGCTCGCCGCTGCCGCCGCGCTCGCGGTTGCGTGGTTCGCCGGTGTCCGGCGCCTGCTCAACCGCTCGCGCTGGGTCGCACAGGCGGTCATCGCCGATCCGGAGGAGCACACGACGATGGATGCGCACGGCGCGGTGCGCTCGGTGCAGGGAGCGGACCTCACGCTGCCCAACGAGGCGCTCGAGGAGATCTGGTCGCTGATGCACCTCGAGCGGCTCGCGCGGACCTACTGGCGCTTCCTCACGCGCTGCACGCTGGGGCTCATCCGCGTCAAGTACGACGAGGATGAGCGCGCGGTCGTCTTCGTGACGCGCCCGTTCGTGCTGCTGCGCTTCCGGGCGCCGGAGTACGAGATGGACACCGACCGCGCGATCGTGCGCTGGCGGATCCAGAGCGGGGTGCTCGTGTCGCGCGCGGGACACGGCGCCGACGGTCAGCTGCAGATCGACGTGGCGCGCTGCGGGGCGGTCGATGCGCAGACGCAGCGCGTGCATGTCGAGGTCGAGGTCGCCAACTTCTATCCGGCGCTCGCCAGCGGGGTCGCGCGCTGGTTCTACTCCGCGACGCAGTCACGCATCCACGTGATCATCACGCACGGCTTTCTGCGCTCGCTCGCGCGCCTGGACCTCGCCGAGTCGGTCACCGGGCGCTACGCGCAACCTGAGATCGGTCCCGACGAGCTGTCAGATCCACCGCCCGCCGGCCAGGACCCGCCGCGGGAGCGGACACCCGCCTGACCCGGCGGCACCTGCCGGTGTCGCCGGGCCGCGGTTGTCGTCAGGCGCCGCCCGGAGGGCTATGCGCCATGGGGCCGTGCGGTGTGATGCGTGAGGTGCATCGCGTCGAGCATCCGCGGCACGAGCATGAGCGCCGCGAAGCCGAAGAGCACGTAGACGATGTCCGCGCCGGTGCCGCTACCGACGATCTCGGTGACGACATTCGTGTCGAACATGGTGATGATGGCCCAGTTGAGGCCAGCAACGATGAGCAGGGCGATCCAGAGTGGATCGAGCCGCTTGAGGAGATCCATCACGCCTCCTTTGACGCGACGGTTTGTACGGAACGTTACGTAGTACCCCGCTCTGTGCGGGTGGTTTCAAACGGGCGGTCGGATGTTCGAGGTGGGCCGGCCATCGACTCTCACCCGATCGACTCCGCCAGCGCGATCAGCTCGACGAGCTCCCACGGGCCCTGGCCGGTCAGGCGCAGGTGCAGCCCGTCGTGCTCCCACGCGACCTCGTTGACCGGTCGTAGCTCGGCCTCGGCTTCGGCCAGCGGCGCGGTGCGATGCGCGTAGCGTCCGATCTGCTCGGGCGCGGGCAGCCCGCGCTCGGGCGGCGGGCTCAGGCCGGCGAAGAGCGTCAGCCGGCCGGGAGTGCCCGCACGCGTCGCGTCGAGGTTCCACTCCACCTGGACCGCCTCCGGGCCGAGGGTCACGACCTCCACCCAGCGCGCCAGCGGGACCGGCACGGTCGGCAGCGGTACCGGCCGCCCGAGATGGGCGTCGGCGGCCGCGATGCCGTCCAGCGACTCGCGTTCCATCGATCGATCGTACGCCCGCCTGCTCGTTGAGCCCGCGAGCGATCTTTGGATATCGTCGCCCGCATGTCCATTGAGCGCGCGAAGGCACCCGACCCACATGACCATCTGCCCCCGAGGCCAGAGTTCTCGGTGCAGAGCAACGACGTCCAGGATGGAGAGCCGCAGGACGCCAAACATGCGCACGCCAGCGCCGGCGGCGAGAACGTCTCACCGCATCTGAGCTGGTCGGGCTTCCCCGAGGAGACCCAAGGCTTCGCCGTCACCTGCTTCGACCCCGACGCACCGACGGGGAGCGGCTTCTGGCATTGGGTCCTGTTCAACCTGCCGGCGTCGACGACCGAGCTTCCGAGCGGCGCGAGCCCCGACGGCCTGCCCGAGGGCGCGGGCGAGGCGCGCAACGACTACGGCGAGACGGGCTATGGCGGTGCTGCGCCTCCCGGCGGCGACGGCCCGCACCGCTACGTCTACACGGTCCACGCGCTCGACACGGACGCGTTGGAGCTCGACTCGAGCGCGACGCCCGCCTTCGTCGGCTTCAACCTCGCCTTCCACACCCTCGCGCGCGCGGCGCTCAGAACGACGTACGAGGCCTAGATCGCGTAGCGCGCGAAGAGCTCGCCGCCGCACTCGAGCAGCCACACCAGTTCCAGCCCCAGCGGCTCGGCCAGCGGCGCGTCGTCCACGATGCTCAGCGAGCCGGCTGCGCCGGCGAGCATCGGCACGGTCGTGAGAAACAGCTCGTCGATGAGTCCCGCGGCGAGCAGCGAAGCGTTGAGGTGCGGCCCGCCCTCGCAGAGGATCGATCTCACGCCGTACTCCGCGCGCAGGCGCGCGAGCGCGAAGGAAAGGTCGACGGGCGACGACCGCAGGTACTCGACCTCTGCGGCGCAGCCCGCGAGCACCGCATCGGAGGCCGTGACGACGACCGCGCGCGAGGAGGCGTCCTGGAGCAGCGGCAGGTCCGGCGGGACGTCGAGGTTCGCGCTGACGATCACCGCGAGCGCGTCGGGCGCCAGACCGTGGCTGCGGCGCTGCTCGCGTCGCTCCGCGTCGGGGACGATGCGCCCGTATCGCTCGACGCGGATCGTCCCGGCCCCGACCATGACCGCGTCGACGCGCGTGCGCAGCGCGTGGAAGAGCTGGCGGTCCGCGGCGCTCGAGATCGGCGAGGTGCGCCCTGCGACGCTCGCGCGTCCGTCGGCGGTGGCGACCATGTTGACGGCGACGTAGGGACGGTCCTCGGGGGCGGCGGCACCGAACTGCAGCTGCGCGACCGCTTCGTCGGCAGTCAGGAGCGTGGAATCGGGATGCAGCCGGCGCAGCCGCAGCGCCAGCTCGTTGCGCGCAGGCGTGTTGGTCACGTCGCCGTGTGGCCGGGGTCGACGTACTTCACGCGCTGGAAGTACAGGATCTCGCCCGTGTCGTCGTGCTCGGCCGCGAACGGATCGAGGAGAAAGCCCATGTGGTCGCCAAGGTCGATGCGCTCGAGGATCTCGCCCGCAAACCAACTCGGGCAATCGGCGAGGATCGGCAGCCCGCGCGGGCCGGAGCGCCACTCGCAGCGGTCGAACTTGTCGATGTCGTCGCCGGTCTCGCCGCCGAAGAGCTCCACCAGGCCAACCCGATCGCTCGGTACCACATGGACCGCGAGCGCATCGCTCTCCTGCGCGAGTGCAAAGGTGCGGTTCATGCGCGACAGGCACGCAACAAAGCGGGCCGGGTCGAAGCTCGACTGCGTCGCGAAGCCCATGACGCAGCCCTCGCGGCGCTCGCCCTCGCCGGCCGTCACGATGAACACCGGGTAGTCCAACCCGCCCGCGAGCTTCAGGAACGTGTTCACGGGATCGCTCACGGGCGCACGCTACCCGGTGTGCGATGCTCGCACCCAGTGGGTAGCCAGCGACCTCTGACCACGCATCCATGACGAGGACACCCAAGATCACGCCGATGAGCCGCTTCCGATACGGCGACGACGACGGCCCGGTCATCGGCGTCGATGTCGGCGGGACGAAGATGGCCGTCGCAGTGCTCGACGGCACGACGCTCCACCCCGCGCAAATCAGCCGCACCGACACGCGCACGCCGGAGGCACTCCTCGAGCAGCTCGTGAGCGCGATCGGCGAGGCGGGCGACGCCGTCGCCGTGGGAGTCGCGGTCCCCTCCGTCGTCGACTTCGAGACCGGGCGCGTGCGCTCCTCGGTGAACATCCCGTTCGCCGACGTCCCGCTGCGCGGCTTCCTGCGCGAGCGTCTCGGCGTGCCGGTCTTCGTCGACAACGACGCGACGTGCGCGGCACTCGCCGAGGCCTATGACGACGAGGGTGGACTCCTTGCGCGCCACCTCGTGATGCTCACCGTCGGCACAGGCATCGGCGGCGGCATCGTCATCGACGGCCGCATCTACCGCGGCGCCACCGGAGCCGCCGCCGAGCTCGGCCACACGATCATCGGCGCCGACGTGCGCGAAGCGCCCTTCGCCCACAGCGACCATTTCCCGCAGCCCGGCTCGCTCGAGTCGCTTGCCTCCGGTCGCGGCCTCAACGCCCTCGCGCGAGAGCACCGCCTGCCCGAGGGGCGGGTCGTCGATGCCGCGCGCGACGGCGATCCCGCGGCGCTTGGCGCCCTCGAGCTGCTCGGCCGGCGTCTCGGCGTCGGCATCGCCAACGCCATCAACACCTTCGACCCCGAGCTCGTCGTCATCGGCGGCGGGGTGTCGACGGCGGGCGAGCTGCTGCTCGCGCCCGCGCGCGAGGAGGCCGCGCGCTTCACCCTGACGGGCGTCGGCACCCGGACGCAGATCTGTCGCGCCCGCTACGGGCCGCACGCAGGGGTGCGAGGGGCCGCGCTGCTGGCCGCGCAGGAAGCGGCGCACGAGCTCGCGACGTCGCGCGGAGGTCATCGCCTGCGATGACCGCAATCCCCGTGACGTCGTCGGAGGTCATCGCTTGCGATGACCGCAATCCCCGTGACGTCGTCCGGAGGTCATCGCTTGCGATGACCGGAGGACGAAACTGCCAATGAAGATCGCCATCGCAGTCGACCACGCCGGCGTTCCCTTGCACGACACCGTTCTCGAGGCGGTGCGTGGCGCCGGACACGAGCCGGTCGACCTCGGCGAGCACGACGACTACCCGAACGTCGCGCTGACCGTCGGCCGCGCCGTCGTCTCCGGGGAGGCCGAGCGCGGCATCCTCATCTGCGGCTCTGGCGCCGGCGTCGCCGTCGCCGCCTGCAAGCTGCCCGGCGTCCGCGCCGCGACCTGCCATGACCACTACACCGCCGCGCAGTGCGTCAGCCACGACGACTGCAACGCCCTGTGCCTCGGCGCGCGGGTCATCGGACCCGCCATCGCCTTCGAGCTCGCCGAGGCGTTCTGCCAGGCGACGTTCAGCGGCGAAGAGCGCCACGTGCGGCGCCTGCGCAAAGTCTTGGCCATGCAGCGCGAAGGACTGGAGTCAGAGCTGTGACCCATGTCGTGAACATCAACGAACGCCTCGCCGGCCTCGTCGCGGCCGGGACCTCCCCGTGGCTCGACCAGATCCGCCGTTCGCTGACCGAGGGCGGCGAGCTGCAGCGGCTCGTCGACGAGGACTCGCTGCGCGGCGTGACCTCGAACCCCGCGATCTTCGAGAAGGCGATCCTCGGCTCGTCGGACTACGACGACCAGATCGAGAACCTCGCCCGCGGCGGCGCGCTGGCCCGCGCGATCTACCAGGACATCGCGATCCAGGACGTGCAGCAGGCCGCCGACATCCTGCGTCCGGTCTTCGATGAGTCCGGCGGGAACGATGGCTTCGTCTCGCTGGAGGTCGATCCCGATCTCGCGTTCGACACCGACCGCACGATCGCGCAGGCGCGCGAGTACCGGGAGCGCGTCGACCGCCGCAACGCGATGATCAAGATCCCGGGGACGACCGAGTGCCTGCCGGCGATCGAGCAGGCGATCTACGAGGGCATCAACATCAACGTGACGCTGCTGTTCTCCGTCGAGGCGTACGCGACCATCGCCGAGGCCTTCATCCGCGGCCTCGAGCGCCGCCATGCGCGCGGCCTCGATCTCGACGTGCACTCCGTCGCCTCGTTCTTCGTCTCGCGCGTGGACAGCGAGGTCGACAAGCGCCTGGAGGCGATCGGCCGCACCGACCTCGACGGCCAGGCCGCGGTCGCCAACGCGCGCGCCGCCTACCGCCGCTTCGAGGAGATCTTCTACGGCGAGCGCTTCGCGGAGCTGCGCGCTGCCGGCGCGGCGGTGCAGCGCCCGCTATGGGCCTCGACCGGCGTCAAGAACCCCGCCTACGCCGAGACGAAGTACGTCGAGGAGCTCGTCGGGCCCGACACTGTCAACACGATGCCGATGCAGACGCTGCTGGCCTGCGCCGAGCGCCTGGAGGTACGCGGAGAGACCGTGCGCGAGGACCCGACGCCCGTGCTCGAGGAGCTGCGCGACGCCGGCATCGACCTCGACGACGTCACGGACACGCTCCTGCGCCAGGGCGTCGACGCGTTCGTCACGCCGATGGAGAAGCTGCTTGCCGGCATCGAGGCCAAGCGCGAGGCGATCTTCACGGGCCGTCCGGTGACGATCGACGCGTCGCTGCCCGACGAGCTCGAGCCGCTCATCGCCGAGCTCATCAAGCGGGCCGAGGACGAGCAGGTCGCGCGCCGGATCTGGTCCAAGGACGACACGTTGTGGGGCGCGCCCGGCCAGCCAGAGGTCGCCGACCGGCTCGGCTGGCTGAACGCGCACGAGACGTACGCCGAGCACGTCGACGACCTCGAGGCGTTCACGCAGCAGGCCGTCGCCGACGGCTACACCGACGCCGTCCTGCTCGGGATGGGCGGATCGAGCCTCGCCCCCGAGGTGCTGCGCCGCAGCTTCGGCGAGCGCCAGCACGGCTGCCTGCGCCTGCACGTGCTCGACTCGACCGATCCCGGCGCGGTGCTCGCCCAGGGGCGGGCGATCGATCCCGAGCACGCGCTGTTCGTCGTCTCGACGAAATCCGGCGGCACGATCGAGACGCTGTCGCTGTTCGAGCACTTCTGGAGCGTGCGCCCGCACGGCGAGCAGTTCATCGCGATCACCGACCCCGGCTCCGAGCTGCAGGCGCTGGCGTCCGAGCGCGGCTTCCGGCGCACGTTCCTCAACGATCCCGACGTCGGCGGGCGCTACAGCGCGCTGACGTTCTTCGGGCTCGTCCCGGCGGCCTTGATGGGCGTCGATGTCGCCCTCCTGCTCGACGGCGCCGGCGTCGCCGCCGAGGCCTGCACCGCCTACCACGCCAACGAGGGCAACAGCGGCCTCTGGCTCGGCGTGTCGCTCGCCGCACTCGCGATGCAGGGGCGCGACAAGCTGACGTTCATCGTCGGCGACCCGATCGCGTCGTTCGGCCTGTGGGCCGAGCAGCTCGTCGCCGAGTCGCTGGGCAAGCAGGGCAAGGGCATCGTGCCGGTGACCGACGAGCCGGTGGGCGCCGCCGACATCTACGGCGAGGATCGCGTGTTCTGCTACCTGCGAGACAACGAGGATCCGAGCGAGGAGCTCGACGAGGCCGTCAAGGCGCTCGCAAAGGCCAACGAGCCGACCGTGACGCTGGCGGCGGGCGGTCCCGAGGACCTCGGGCGGATCTTCTTCTTCGCCGAGTTCGCGACCGCCGTCGCCGGCTGGGCGCTGGGCGTCAACCCGTTCGACCAACCCGACGTGCAGGCCGCAAAGGACATAACCGGCCGGGTGCTCGCGCAGGTCGTCTCCAGCGGCGAGCTGCCCGACGTGCAGGACGCCGACGACGAGGCGCTGGGCGCATTGCTCGGCGGCGCGCGGCCGGCGAGCTACGTCGCGATCCTCGGGTACCTCGAGCCCAGCGACGAGTTCGACGCCGCGGTCGCCGAGCTGCGCGTCGCGATCCGCGATGCGACGCCGACGACGACGACGTTCGGCTACGGCCCCCGATACCTGCACTCCACGGGTCAGCTGCACAAGGGCGGGCCGCCGGCGGGACGCTACCTCGTGCTCGTCCACGACGGTCCCGAGAACCTCGAGATCCCCGGCAGGCCGTACACGTTCGGGCGGCTGAAGAACGCGCAGGCGATCGGCGACCTGCAGATGCTGCACGAGCGCGGCCGCCCCGCGGAGCGGATACGGCTGGACGGCGAAGATCCCGCGGCAGCCGTCAGGGCGCTCACGGCGCGGGTGGCGCAGATACTGGCGCAGGGTTGATGAGGGGGTCAGGCCGCTCGGAGGTACTGGCCGATGGCGCGGCGGATGACCTCGGAGACACTGATGTGGTCCTCGGCGGCGCGAAGCAGCAGGTCACGCTTGAGCTCTGGATCAAGGCGCACAGATTCGACCGAGGACGCCGCTGACCCCATCGGCGGGCGACCGCCACGGCGGCGGCGGAGCTCCTCGACGTCGTAGCTCTGCCGGCCTTGTCCGCACGACAGCGTGCGCACGGCATGAAGCGTGTGCTCGACGACATTTCCGTGACGAAGCGCCCACCCGAGGAGGTCCACAGCAGATCGTAATACGAAACCCGTCCGACGACGGATCGGCTTGCGACACGCCGCCCGGTTCGGACCCGGGGCCCGAACACATGTGCGACTGAATCGTCAATGGAGCTGAAGTGGCGTCCGAGCGGCCGTCGACGTAGCTGTGACTTTGAGGAGTAGATGGCGGGGTTGTTCTGGCGCTGGTTGGCGGCTATGCGGTGCCCATGATGAGCGCTTCGCGGGCGGTTTCGACGACTTCGCGGCTGATCGTGGTGATGTTGTCCAGGATGCGGGTGATCCGGGCGAACAGGCGTTGGACGAGGCGGAAGTTGCCATTGGTGATGCGGGCAACGGCAGTGATCGCTTCGGCGTCGGTGAAGTCGTCGGCCGAGAGGGCCAGGCCGATGGCTGCCCAATGGTGCTCCAGGACGAAGGTCAGCTCGTCGGCGCTGAGCGCCCGGTACTCGTGGGCGAAGCCGGGACACGACCTCCGGGAGGCCAGGAAGCCCGCCCATACGTGCCTCTCGCGCCCGGCCGGGAGGGTGTCTCAGTTCCTAAGAACCGAGACTCTCAAAATCACCCGCCACCGACGTGTGAACCTGAGCGCCGTTAGGCGGCGCGGCACCGCCATCCCGCAGCCGAACGGCAATCGGGACGAGCCGAAGCGCACGTAGGGGGGCCGCCGACGGCGAGCCCGGTCCGCTCTTGGGGACTGCCTGCGACACGGGCCAGAGGCTCTAGTCTCGCCGCGTGAGTGCCGTCGCCTTATCCACTGAATTACGTCGCGCGGCCGACCCGGTCTGGCAGGCCCAGCGCGAGCACCCGTTCCTACGAGGGATCGCCGACGGCACGCTATCGCTGGAGCGCTTCTGCTTCTACGTCCGCCAGGACTACCTGTTCCTCATCGAGTACGCGCGCCTGCTGGCGCTGGGTGCCGCGCGGTCGCCCGACCTCGCCACCATGACCCGCTTCTCCGAGCTCACGACGGAGATCCTCACGACCGAACTGGACCTGCATCGGTCGTTCGCCGCGGAGCTGGGCGTATCGGCGGCCGAGCTGGAGGCCGAGTCGCCGGCCCCGACGACGCAGGGCTACACGGACTTCCTTGTGCGCACGGCGGCGCAGGGCGACTTCGCCGAGCTGGCAGCGGCGCTGCTGCCGTGCATGTGGGGCTACGCGGAGATCGGGCAGGTGCTGGCGGCCGAGGGCCGCTCGCCGGACGACCGCTATGCGCGGTGGGTCGACATGTACGCCTCGGCGGAGTTCGGTGAGCTGGCCGGCTGGTGCCGGGCGCTCGTCGATCGGCTGGGCGCCGCGTTGGCCGACGAGGGGCGGGCGCGGCTGCAACGGGCCTTCCTCACGTCCAGCCGCTACGAGCTCGCGTTCTGGGAGATGGCCTGGAGCGGCGAGCGTTGGCCGGCCTGAACGGCCCGTTTCGCCCCGGTCCGCAAGCGAACGGTCAGCGGACGCTGACGGCGGCCACGGATCCAGGGTGTCAGCCCCGGTTCGGGCTTGGGGGAGCGGCGCGTAGAATCGGGCTATGAGTCGAGGCACGAGTCTGTGCTGGTGGTGGCTGCTTTGAAGCAGCCCGGCTGATCGATGCCATCGGGCTGCCTGTTGAGCGGCCCGTCAGCACGATCACGACACGCGCTCATCGGGCGGACCCCGTCCCCGAAGGAGAAGTTCGCGTGTCTGACATGCACGAAGGACCTACGACTCATCGACTGGTGCGCTGGCTGACGCCCAGGCGCGCAGCGCACGCGTCGAGGCGCAGCTGCGGCGCGATCCCGGTTCGCACCGTGTCCTGACCGGCGACCGGCCGACGGGACCACTGCATCTCGGCCACTACTTCGGCACGCTGCACAATCGGGTGCGTCTACAAGACCTCGGCGTCGAGCTATTGGTCGTGGTCGCCGATTATCAGACGATCACCGACCGCGACAGCCCGGCGTCGCTTCCCGGCGATGTCAACGCGCTGCTGGCCGACTATCTCGCAGTCGGTATCGACGAGGACAGGGCGACGATCTTCGCCCACTCCCAAGTCGAGCACCTCAACCAGCTGCTGGTGCCGTTTCTCAGCCTCGTCAGCGTCGCCGAACTCGCGCGCAACCCGACCGTCAAGGACGAGATGGCCTCCGCGGGTCTGTCTTCGATGTCGGCGCTGATGTTCACCTACCCAGTTCATTAGGCCGCCGACATTCTCTTCTGCAAGGCCACCGTTGTCCCGGTGGGCAAAGACCAGCTCCCCCACCTCGAGCTCACCCGTTCGATCGCGCGCCGGTTCAACCGCCGCTACAGCCCCCAGAGCGCCGCGTTTCCCGAGCCCGCCGCGCTCCTCAGCGACGCTCCGGCGCTGCTGGGAACCGATGGCCAGAAGATGAGCAAGAGCCGCAGCAACGCGATCCCCATCAGCGCCACCGCCGATCAGACCGCGCGGCTCATCGCGGGCGCCAAGACCGACGCCGAGCGCCAGATCACCTACGACCCGGCGCGCCGTCCCGAGGTCTCCAATCTCGTGCTGCTCGCTGCCCTGTGCCTGGACCGCGCCCCGCATGACGTAGCCGATGACATCGGCGACGGAGGCAGCGCCGCGCTCAAGCGCCTCGTGACCGAGGCCGTCAACGAGCGATTCCGCGACATCCGCGCTCGCCGAGCCGATCTCGCAACCGACCCAGGCCACCTCCACGACGTCCTGCACAACGGAAACCAGCAAGCGCGCCAGATCGCCGAACAGACGCTCACCGACGTCCGGCGACTCATGCACACCGACTACGACCAACCCGCCTGAACCGCCGCGATGACGGGTCGACGACCGGCGCACAGGCCGCGGTAGGAGCGAGTTCGCGTTCTCACATCTGGACGCCGGCATGGCCATCGCCGGCGTGCGTCTGAGTGCGGGGCGCGCGCCGAAACGCAGCCGAAACAGGCGTCGGATTGCATAGCGCCATGACTTCACTGCAGCACGACGCCGTCGGCGCCGGCATCGCGGTCATCCGCCTCGATCGTCCGCAGCGCCGCAACGCGCTCGATACCGGCCTGCTCGCTGAGCTCGTCTCGGCGCTCGAGCGCCTCGCGATCGACGACGAGCTGCGCGTCCTCGTGTTCTCGACGACATCCACGCGTGCGCTCTGTTCGGGCGTCGACGTGACCGAGGAGCTCGACCACGAGGGCGGGGTGGCGCGGATGAAGCTCTTCTCGCAATTCCTCGCGGCGCTCGAGGCGTTCCCGGTCCCGACGATCGCCGTCTGCGTCGGCAGCTGCGTCGGCGGCGGGGCGGAGCTCGTCGCCGGCTGCGATCTGCGGATCGCCGGCGACAACCTCAAGCTCGCCTGGGCGGGCGCGCGGCTCGGTGTGCCCGTGGGTCCCGCGCGGTTGACACCGCTGGTCGGCGTGGCACGTGCCAAGGAGCTGATCTTCACCGGCCGCACAATCGGCGCGCAGGAGGCGGCGGCGATCGGCCTGGCGCACGACACCGTGCCGGCCGACGAGGCCGAGGAGGCCGCGATGGGACTCGCCGCGCACGTCGCCGCCCACTCAGCCGATGGCGTCGCGATCCTCAAGGCGGCGTTCCGCGAGCTCGACGGCGCTCAGGGACGCGTCGCTCACGAGAACGAGCTGCTGGAGGTCTTTCAGCGCAAGGGCCCGGGCCTGCCGCAGGGCCCACGCCCGTAGGACGCGCCAGCCCCCGCGCAAGTGCTCGGCTAGATCAGATCCTCCGCTGCTATCTATCGCATCCGCTCCTCGCCTGACGGCATGACTATGTCAACGAAACGACCGCCATGCCCAGAGCGCCGGTCGCGCCCCGGTGGCCGGTCCCTCTGCGGGACATTGTGCTGTACCGGATGGGGGCGGATGCTGCTCGGTGTCCACCCCGCCCGGAGCCTCGGCTTCGCAGCAGCCGTTCGCGCGGTTCGCGATCTTCCGAAAGGTCCGCGATGGCGGCCGCGGCGGGCCGTCCGAAGAAGGAGGAATCCATGTCCGCGTTGCTCGTCGGTTATGCCCGTGTCTCAACTCACGATCAGGACCTCACGGCGCAACGAGATGCGCTGGCATCGCTCGGTGTGAGCGCCGAGCGCACGTACGTCGATCACGGCCTGACCGGCACAAATCGCGAGCGTCCCGGTCTGCGAGAAGCGCTCGCGGCGTGCCGCGGCGGCGACACGTTGGTCGTCACGAAGCTTGACCGTCTGGCGCGGTCGCTGCCGGATGCCCGCGAGATTCTCGAGGACCTCACCAGGCGCGAGGTCAAGCTCAGCATCGGCGGATCGGTGCATGACCCGACCGATCCCGTTGGGCGACTGCTGTTCAACGTGCTGGCGATGGTCGCCGAGTTTGAGTCCGACCTCATCCGATTGCGAACGAAGGAGGGGATGCGCGTGGCCAAGGCCAAGGGACGCCTGCGCGGCCGGCAGCCCAAGCTCAACGCTCGCCAGGAAGCGCACCTCGTCGCGCTGCACCGCGCCGGCGAGCACAGCACGGCCGAACTGGGCGACCTGTTCGGCGTCGGACGCTCGACCGTCTACCGAGCCATCGAGCGCGACACACGACGCCGCGAGCAGCAGGCCGCCGTTACGGCCAGCGTCGCTCGCCGGTAGTCACGTCGACGATCGAGCAGTACCGTTGGCGGGATGAGCGAGGCGTTGACGCTGACGGCGGTCTTCACTCCCGATGAGGACGGCTGGACGATGGCCCAGCTGGCTGAATGGCCGGCGGTCGTCACGTGCGGACGCACGGTGGAGGAGGCCCGCGCGATGCTGCTCGATGCTGCGCGCGAGATGCTCGCTTCCTACCGTGACGAGGGCCGCGAACCGCCGATCGGTGGCGGACACGTCGAGCAGATCACGATCGACGTCGCCGCGGCTTGAAGCGCCGCGAACTCGAGCGCCACCTCACCGCTCACGGCTGCGAGGTGCTGCGCGAGGGCGCCAGTCACACCATCTGGCACAACCCGCCCTCCGACCTGCGCACGCCCGTGCCCCGGCACCGCGAAATCCCGACCGGCACTGCCCGCGCGATCTGCCGACAACTCGCGATCGCTCCGCCATCGGGAGCGCGCTGAAGCCGAATGCCTCGCCGATCCGGCTCCACACGGGAAGCGCTATCGGGACGGTCGCTGACGCGCGTCGGCCCGCTGGCGGAAACGAGTGCGAGCGCAACTCGCATCGAGCTCGCTTCCGAAGGAGTTCTGAGGCGGGATTGTCGCGCTGGTTCAGGCTGCGTGCGCGCCGGCTCGGAGCGCGTCGGCCGCTGCAGCGTTGAGGTCGGTATCGGAACGCAGATTGCGGGACGCGCCCGGACGGGGGTTTCGGCGTAGAGCGGCAGCGCGTAGCGTCGGGCGGCCGGCTCTGGCGTCAAAGTGCCGGTCCGCGGATCTTGTCTACGCGACGCAGTGGGTCTGTCTGCGACGACAGGTAGACCCTGCGCATGGCGCGCGTCGCGATCCATCAGCTTCTCGCGACTGATGTCGCGCTTGACAAACTCGGTGCGCGAGCGATCTCGGCGCACGAGGCGGAGCAGCTGCCCCGCAATCATCATGTCGCCGTTCGTAATCCGCATGAGGGAGCTCCGAGGGTCGGACGCCTCCTGCTCGTCGGTCTCACAGACGGAGGGCGAGCGCAGACGCTGGTGATCGAGCGCACGGCGGACCCGACCACGTGGCTGATCGTGACCGGTTGGAGCTCGACGGTGACCGAGCGTAAGCTGCTCGGAGGAAGCTCATGAGCGTGAACCCTTGGACAGACCCTGATCCTCAGCCCGGAGATTTTGATGCCGAGCTGGCGAAACTCGATCCGCGTTACGTCGAGCACCACGACGGCGATCCAAACGCAAAGCTCGTCGTTCTCGTCGGGGTTGAGGGCGAGGACGCCAAGCGACTTGAGCGGATCGCTGAAGCTCGTGGCAAGACGACAGCGGATGTCGTCGCGGAGCTGCTCCGAGACGCCGAGCGGCCACTGGCTTGAGCCCCGCTGAGCGCACCGGCGCGATAGCGCGGTGCGAACGTACTCCCCGCAGAGACCGAGGTCGACGATCCGGTAACCAACGTTTAGCGGGACGGCTTCCGCGAACTGATTGCCTTGGTTGGTTCGCTCGGGGCGGTGGTCAAACGGGCGCGCGCCGGAGGCGACGGCGGCCGATCAGTCGTCGAGAAACCATCCTGAGGGTGCGAGTTGGGCGTCGAGGCGCGGCGCGTAGTGGCCGAAGAACACTCGGTTGACGAGCTCGCGGCGGTTGCTGACGCCGGCTTTCTCGAAGACTGACTTGAGGTGATCTTGGACGGTGTAGGTGGAGACGTGCAGCGCCGTCGAGATCTGTTTGGTGTCGACACCCTGAAGCACGAGCTGAACGACGTCGCGTTCGCGGGGGGAGAGGGCGAACGCGGCGACCAGCAGCGGCACGATCTCCGGGGGCCGGGCGTCTTCGATGGTGATGACCACGTTGCCGGTGGCGCCGTCTGTGTTTGACAGTGGCGATGCGTGCAGCACCAGCCACTGGCCGCTGGGCAGTCGGACCCGGTTTCGTGGTAGCGCGTCGGTGAGCCCGGCTGCGTAGCGGCGCGCACCGGCAACAAGCGCCCCGATGATCGCCCTTGGTGTGACCGTCTGGGTCGGGATGACGAGTTCGTCGAGTCGGGCTTGGGCGCCTGCGCTGATCTGGCTGATCTGGTTGTGGGCGTCGACGATGATCACCGCTGGGCCCTTGGCGGCTGTGGGCGGTGGTGCGGTGGCCAGTCGGGCAAGGATGCCTGCCCTCAGGCCTGCAGCCAACAGCGCCGAGAGCGATGCGACGAACGCGACGTCCTCGGCCCCGAAGGGCTCCTCGCGAAAGAACGCGACGGCGCCCCAGGTCCGGTTGCCCACCCGCGCGACGAGCCGCAGCTCGTCGGTGTAGCCGAAGCGCGGCTTGATGAAGTCGCGCAGTCGCGATGAGCGCTGCACGTCTCCGTGCGTGGCGAGGTGCACCGCGGCGGCCGGAACGTCAGCGCGCGCGAGCTCCGCCAAGCTGGTCGATTCGGCATGCCCGTACTCGATCAGTCCCCATTCGTGGTCGTGCTCGTGCCTGTCGGCGAGGTCGCCGAACTTACACCCGCCGGTCACCAGGCCGGTCTCGGGGTCGAGCGTCGCTACACACACCGCGCATGAGCGCACCGCGCGGTCCAGCGAATCGTCGACCTCGGCGGCGAAGGTGCCGACGTCCAGCCCCCCGCGGGCGAGGACTTCGATGTCGCGGCGCACGCGCTCGGCCATGAGCTGGCTTCTCACGGCGCCAGTATGACCACCGTCAGTCGTCGCCGCCAGCCCAGGATTCTGGGGGGTGTCCGGCCCCGGTCATGAGCAGCCCCAACTCCCAGCGCCGCTGGGATTGTCGCGGCGGCCGAGGAAGTCGACACTGGCCGCCGGGTGCCCGGTTACCCGAAGCGGCTGC
>JALZJA010000504.1 GCA_030860005.1 Actinomycetota bacterium | reverse complement strand
GACGTGCTCGACCGCGGTTCGTAGCTCGCCGGGGCCCATGTTGTCGAGCAGGATCCGCGGCGCGCCCGCGCCCAGTGCCTCGTCGACCTCGGCGAGCGAGCGGCACTCGACCTCGAGCGGAAGATCGGGGAACGCCGCGCGCGCCGCTTGCACGGCGGCGCCGACCCCGCCCGCCATCGCCGCGTGGTTCTCCTTGATGAGGACCATGTCGTACAGGCCCGTCCGGTGGTTGCATCCGCCGCCGGCGGCCACGGCCGCCTTCTCGAGCGCGCGCAGGCCGGGCGTCGTCTTGCGAGTGTCGAGGATCCGCACGCCGGTCCCCTCGACCGCGTCGACGCAGCACGCGGTGAGCGTCGCGATCCCCGACAGCCGCGCGAGGAAGTTCAGCGCCGTGCGCTCCGCGGCGAGCAGCGCGCGGGCGTTGCCCGTCGCCCGCAGCACGGGCGCCGGCGGATCGCGCCAGACGCCCTCCGGCCCGAGGCGCTCGAGCTCGACGTTCGGGTCGAGATACGCGAACGCCGCCTCGGCGGCGTCGATCCCGAAGACCACGCCCGGCGCCTTCTGGGTGATCGTCGCGACCGCGCGCGCGGTTTCGTGGACGGTGGCCTGCGCGGTGACGTCGCCGTCGCCGAGGTCCTCGGCGAGCGCGGCACGGACTGCCGCCGCGACGTGTTCGCTCTGCGCCGCGCCTCGCAGCGGCCGCGGGGTGAAGCGCCTCTCGTTCACCGCGGCGACAGTAGTGATCCCGGCTAAGCATCTCCTGAACGGACCCACACGTAATGCTGTCTTGAGATGACCGTCCCCGACCTCGACGCCTGGGTGCCGACCCCCCAGGTCCGCACACGACACCGACGCGACGCGGCCGCGGATGCGGACGCGCTGTGGGAGGCAGCCCGCAGCGTGCGCCTCAACGACACGAGGACGATCGGCCGCCTCGTGCGCTGGCGCATCCCCGGCGTGGCCGCCGACCAGACCTTTGGTGGCCTCTTTGCCGCGGAGCCGTTCACGGTGCTGGCCGAGGGCGAACGCTGGTCGATCTCGGGACTCGTCGGGCGCATCTGGACGCTCGCGCGCGACTATCCGCGGCTGGATGAACCGCGGGACTTCCGGGCCTGGAGCGCGCCGCGCACGGTGCGGGTGCTGATGGCGCACTGGGTCGAGGAGGGTGCCGACGGCCGCAACGCGCTCGTCAGCGAGGCGCGCGTGGAGCCCACCGATCGGGTGGCGGCAGCACGGCTGGGCGCGCTGTGGCTCGTCGTGGGGCCGTTCGAGCGGTTGATCGGCGCCGAGCCGTTGACGGTCGCGGCCGCGCGCGCCGAGCGCGGATCGGGCTAGGCCTCTAGCCCCTACGTCGTCCCGCGCTCGAGCCCCGCCAGGGCGCTGCTGCCGCTGAAGAGCATGTGGCGCCCGCGGCGGACGACGAGGCGCACATCGGAGGCCAGGTACTGGGCGGCCGCGCCTTCCAGGTTGCGCCGCTCGCCGGCGATCGGGACCGGCAGGGCGTGCGGCGGCGTGCCGTTGGCCTTGCCCTCGAGCTCGATCGTGTGGCGCGCGGTGCGGGCCTGGAAGCGCCAGCCGCGTGGGCCGACCTCGACGCGCATCGGGTTCAGTGGTCGCACGGCGCGCACGACCTCGTCGCCGACGCGAGCGACGAGCGACGTGGCGAGAACCTGCGCGCGGCCGAGCCCGGCGCGGCCGCCCGCGAACGCGACGCAGACGTCGTCGCGCTCGAAGCCGTGCGACTGGCCCCACCACCACGCCGGCGGAAAGCCGCCGCGGCCCCAGTTCTTCTCGGCGTAGATCGTGGCGCCGTCGAGGTCGATATCGCGACCGTCGACGTGCGCCGTGCCGCTCACGCGGCCGCCGAGGACGTGGGGATGCCAGTACTGGCTGAGTCCCGGGATGGACTGCGCCGGGCCGATACCACCGAATGCCCCGCGCGGCCAGGGCACCGTGTCGGCGAAGCGCACGTCAAGCCGAGCAGCGGCGCCGAGGTTCACGTGCAGGCTGTCTGCATCGGCGCGGAGGTTCGTGGCGTCTCCCTCCCCGGCCCAGACGCCGATCCCCCGCCGGGCACCCGAGGCCTGCGCCACCGCGACGGAGCGTGAGAAGCCGCCCGGATGAGCCGCGATGCCGACGGTTCCCCACGTCGCGCCCGCGCGGTCGCGATTGACGCCGGCGAGCACGATGAGGACCGTGCCCGAGGCGACGTGGGTGAGGCGCCAGAAGTAGCCCTCCATCGCGATCCCGTGGTAGCCGCACGGGTCGGCGAAGGGCAGGTCGGCGCCTGTTCGACGGTAGAGGGAGAGCATCGTGTGCGTACAGGTTCGCGGAACCTGCTCACGAGTTCGCTTCAGCAAGCCGCTGCGGATCACCGTGCGAGGATGACGGGATGGAGACCGAGCTCGGCGCGCTCTTCGCCGCTGGCGCGCGGCCGCGCTGCTACATCGCCAGCCCGCTCGGCTTCTCGGAGGCGGGGCGCGCCTACTACGGCGAGCGTTACCTGCCGGCGCTGGCCGAGCACGTCGAGCCGATCGACCCGTGGACGCTGACCGAGCCGGCGGCGTTTGCGACCGCGCGGGAGACGGGACGCGAGCACGAGCTCGGGCTCGATGTCGGGGCGCGCAACGCGGCGGCGATCCGCGGCGCGCAGCTCCTCATCGCCCATCTCGACGGCCAGGAGGTCGATGCCGGCACGGCGTCGGAGGTCGGCTACGCGGCGGCGCTCGGACGGCCGTGCCTCGGGCTGCGCAGCGACCTGCGCACCAGCGGCGAGCCGGGCATGGCGGTCAACCTGCAGGTCGAGGCGTTCATCGTGCTGTCCGGCGGGTTCATCGCGAGCTCGCTGGATGAGCTCGTCGCGCGGCTGGCGGCGCTGCGCCGCTAATCGCTCCACCAGCCGGGCAGCATCTCGACATCCGTGTTGTCGGTGTTCGGCGCGCCGTAGGCCACGATCTCGGCCCCGTTCGATCCGGCCTCGAGAGCGCGCGCGACCCCGGGCGCGATCCGCAGCGCGTCCCATGAGTGCAGCTCGACGATCTCGTCGTCGAGCTTCGCGCGCACGCTGCCGGTGACGACGAGGTAGATCTCCTCCTGGGTCTCGTGCGTGTGCCCGAACGGCATGCGAAAGCCGGGCGCGATCCGGAAGTAGCTCAGCCCGGACTGCTCGAGCTCGAGCGACTTGCGCGCGAAGCGGGACTCGAGGTTCGGCGCGTAGCCGAACTGCGGAGCCATGTCCTCGATCTCTTTGAGGTTGGCGACGGTGTAGCCGGAGTGGTCGCTCATGGGCA
>JALZJA010000490.1 GCA_030860005.1 Actinomycetota bacterium | reverse complement strand
TAGCACCGCGACGCTTCGCGCGATCCAAGCGGCGCGTGTGTTTTCGGGTGTCAGCAGGCGCCGTCGCGCGCTGTTGCTCGTCGCGCACCGACTTTGCGACTCTTGGCAATGCCTTCCGGGCTGGGTTACGGTGCCCGCGTGGCAACGGAGGCCGTGAACGCTCGCCGTCGCGTCGCCTCTGTCACGGCATTGGTCTGCGCCGCGCTGGCCATCTCGCCCGCCAGCGCCTACGCCGCCCGCTGTGGCGCGTTCACGAAGGTGGCGACTGCCTATGACAAGAACGTATGGGCGGGCCCGATCGCTGGCTTCGGGTGGCACGGCAACTACAACATCGCGATCGTCTCTTACCTTCGGCGCTGTGGGTCCAACGTGACCAGCGCGCGGCATCAGGTCTACATCGACTCCAGACGCGTGCCCCGAGGTCAGACGTTTGCCTTCAACATCTGGACCCGGCGCAGCGACGGCCGCTGGAAGGCCGTCAAGCCCAGGGACGGCTTCTCCTTCGAGGTGGCAGGCTCCCGGAAAATCCAGGAGACCATCGCCTATCAGCGGCGCACCACCTATCCGCCGGCCCGCCTCACGCACGTCAGGTTGACCTACTGGGTGTACGGCACGCTCAGGCCCAAAACGCACACCATGATGGGGGTCTACAAGAGCTTCATCGGGCCGGGAGCAGCTCCGGCCGGCTAGCGGATCCGCCCGCACGTTCGGCGGTGGCCTGGCGGAGGCCGGTCGCAAGGAGAGGGGCCGACAGTGTGGGCGCCAAGATGTGGGGATGGACAGCGCGGAGTGGGATCGCCGCTATGCCGGCAGCGAGCTGATCTGGACGGCCGAGGCGAACCGCTTCCTGATCGCCGAGGCCGAGGGTCTGCCCGTCGGCCGCGCGTTGGACCTGGGATGCGGCGAGGGACGCAACGCGGTCTGGCTGGCCCAGCGCGGCTGGCAGGTCACGGGCGTGGACTTCTCGCACGTTGGCTTGGACAAGGCGGCGCGCCTGGCCGAGCAACGCGGCGTGTCGGTGCAGTGGGTGTTGGCCGACGTGGTCGACTACGTGCCCCCACCGGCCGCGTTTGACCTCGTGGCGATCTTCTATCTGCACATCCCCGGCGCTGCGATGCGCGATGTCCTGCCCCGCGGCGCTGCCGCCCTGGCTCCGGCCGGCACGCTGCTCGTCGTGGGGCACGACCCGACCAATATCCAGGACGGATACGGCGGGCCACAGGACCCGGCGATCCTCATGGCGCCCGACGAGATCGCTGAGGCGCTGGCTGACCTGGACGTCGAGCGCGCCGAGCGTGTTCACCGGCCCGTCCCTGCGGCGGGCGAGGGCGTCTACGCGATCGACGCTCTTGTCCGCGCGGTGCAGCGGCACGGCTGATCCGCAGGTCCAACGCCCGACCGCCGAGCACTCACCTCGATACCACGACGCGCCAGCGGTGTTCGCCGAGGACCTCGCTTGTCAGAGCTGAGGCGCTCGGCGCGACCTGATGGGTGCGATGGCGACCCTGACCATCGAGATCCCATTCCAGACCCGCCGGCGCGCGGGATGCCCGGGGAAGGTGGCGACGTGACCCAAGGACTTCCGGCCAATGCGACGACGATCCCGTTGCAGCTGACCGTCGATCCCTACTGGGACCTTCTGACGGCGATCGCCTTCGGGCGCGTCGACGACGGCCTGCCCCCGGCGCAGTGTCCGCTGCTCGAGGAGGACGAGCGCATCCAGTTTCTGCTCGACGGACCCGACGCCGGTCCGGTGATCGGGTTTCGCGTGCTCGAGCCCCATGAGCTCGACGTCCTGGCTCTGGAGTCGGATGAGGTCTGGTCGGGGCCGCGCTTCGACGTCCCGACCCTGGGACTCGTTGGCGTCAGCGTCGGCGAGATCCTGCTCGCCGTCCAGGCCCGCTACCGCGAGGACGAGCCGACCGCCGACGCCCTGCACTTCCACGCCGCGATCTCGGCCGGCGACGAGAACGGCAAGGACCTCTTCGCCGCGCAGAGCAACTTCCGCCTTGCCCTGGAGGCCGGCGACATGAAGGCGCTGTTCGGCCTGGGCTACACGCTCGTCGAGGCGGGCCGTCCGCGCGAGGCCTACGACGCGTTGCGCCGCTACACCGAGCTCACCCCGTTCAACGCGTGGGCGTGGTTCTGGTTGGGCCGCGCGTGCATCGACATGGGCGCCGCCGGCGAGGCCCGCAGCGCGTTCGAGCGGGCGCTGGCCTGCGAGGAGGAGGGCTCGTTTGAGACAGATGCCCGCGAATACCTGGAGGAGCTCTCCTCGTGAGCGGCGCCCAGCGCAGCGACGACGCGGGCGGCTGCCTCGGGCTGGTGGCGGTGGCCGCCGTCCTGGCGCTGGTCGTGGCCGCGCTCATCTCGGTCGCCGCGCTCGTCGACCCGTTCTCGTGGATGCCGCCGGTCGGGGAGATCTGGGCCGACTGCGATGACGACTTCGCCACCGAGCGCGACGAGTGCGCGCTTGCCAACCGGTTCCCGGGCTTCTGGGTCCACGCGCTCGTGAACCTGGTCTACGCCGCGGTGGCACTCGTGCTCGTCCTGGTGTTCTTGGCGAGCGTCGTCGACCTGCGCGACAAGCGTGTCGCGCGGTTCTCGGGCGCCGCCCCGGCGGCGGAGTATCGCTCCGTGGTCGACGAAGCGACCGGCTGCGGGGTCGCGCTCGCGGCCGTCGCCCTTGTGCCGATCGTCGTGGCGATCGTGTAGGGCGCGATGGCTGTGGAGCAGGCCGACAGGACAGACCCTGAGGTCCGCGCCGCGGCGCGCGTGCGGGCCTTCGAGCGCCGCCAGCGGCGCACCAGGAGGGCCGTCGGCGTGCTGCTCGGCGCGGCCGCCGCCGTCTCGCCGTTTATCGCCGCGCCGCTGACCGGGGATGGAGCGACGGTCGGGGCGGTCCTCGGCGCGCTCCTGCTCGCCGGCTGCGCGGCCGCGGTGTGGCCTTGGTCCTGGTCGCCGCAGGAGCGCCGCCACCACGAGCTTACTGCCATCTGGGCCGAAGCGCGAGGGGACCCCGACACCAGCGTTCCCTGGGACCGCTACGCGGCGTGGGCGGATGCAGACGGCGACCATGTCGAGCTGGTCTTGGTGCGACTGGCGGGCACCACCGATGATCCCTCGCCGTTGAGCGCCGAAGTCGTGCGTCGGCTTGACCCCGACGACGTCGCGGGGGCCGCCAGCGCGATGGAGCAGCTGCGTGAGCGCGCGACGGCCATGGAGACGCGCGCCCGCGAGCAGTACCTGGAGGCTCTGACGGCCGCCGAGCGCCGCGCCCACGAGGAGGCGCTTCGCGATGTGGACGCCGCGGCCGACGAGCACCGCCGACAGGCCGAGGAGCAGATGCGCCGCGAGCTCGCGGCCCAAGAGGCCGCCGAGCGCCGGGCGCAGGCCGCCGCGGTCGCGCGGGCGCTGAGACGGCGCTGAGTGTCGCAAGCGCGCCGTCGCGGGCGACCTTGTACAGACCCCTCAGGCCACGCGGGGCCGGCGTTGTCCCCGACGGGTAAAATTTGGCGGCGAATGTTCGAGCGCTTCACCGAGAGGGCCCGCCAGGTGCTCCTTCTCGCCCAGGAGGAGGCGCACGACCTCAACCACAACTACATCGGTACCGAGCACCTCCTGCTGGGCCTGTTGCGCGAGGAGGAGGGGGTTGCGGCCCGTGTGCTCCGGTCCCTGGACATCACCGTGGAGCAGGTCCGCCCCCAGGTGGTGTGCATCGTCGGCTCCGGGGAGAAGGAAGTCCGCTCCGGCCAGAAGCCCTTCACCCCGCGGGTCAAGAAAGTGTTCGAGCTCGGGCTGCGCGAGGTGCTCTCACTCCGCCACAACTACGTTGGCACCGAGCACATCCTGCTCGGCCTCGCGCGCGAGAACGGGGGCGTGGCGGCGCGCATCCTGGTGGATTTCGGCGCCGACTCCGAGAAGATCTGCGCGGAGGTCATCCGCGCGGTGTCGCGAAGCGACGGGCCGCCGTCCGGAGAAGTGGACGCGCTCCTCGATGGGGCGGGGCCGCTGCTTGGGATACTCGGGGGTGAGATCGAGGAGCGCCTGGGGCGCCCGGCCGACGCGGGCGACCTGCTCGTCGCGCTCGCCTCAGTCCCCGCGGGGCTCGCTGCACGCACACTCGCCTCGGTGGGCGTCGATGCCGCAGCGCTGGCCCAGGCCGGCGACGAGGCTCGCCGCAGCGGGGACCATTCCGGCCTAGGCCCTCCGCGTGAGCTCGTCGCCGAGCTCGAGAAGATTCGCACCGAGAAGAAGGCGGCGATCCAGACGACAGCCGCTCTGCGCGTTCGCGAGCGGGAGTTGACCGAGCAGACTCGCCAGACCGTCGAGCAGCGACAAGAGGAGGCCCTCGACCAGATTCGCGGCTGCCTGGGGCTCACCCACGAGTAGCTAGGCAGTGAGCAGGACCAAGACGCGCATCGGTCAGCTACGCCGGCCGTGTTTGGCGAGACACGCGGTTAGCGCAGCTCCTCGGGCTTGACGCCCACCAGAAGGGCCATCTCCAGCCACTTCCAGTAGCAGTCGACGTCGTCAAAGCCGTGCTCGCGCAGCCAACCAAGCTGCGTCTCGACGTCAAGCAGGTGGTCGGAGGGATCTTCGTGCTCGAGCGGCTCGTTGATCGCCGCGAAGAACGCCAAGTGCAGGCGATGGCTCGCCGAGGCCACATGCTCAAAGTTCGCAAACACCCCTCCGGGTTCGAGCAGATCGAAGACCTCGCCATACAGCGAGCGCTTTCGCTCGTGCTCGAGATGGTGGATGGCCATTGACGAGACGACGACGTCAAAGCGCCCAAGCGCGGGCAGCGGCGCGGCGAAGTCATGCTTGACCAGCTCGATGCGCTGGTCGGCGGCGAAGCGCTTGTGCGCCGCCTCGAGCATGAGCTCGGAGAAGTCAAGGCCCACGCCACGCATGCGGGGACGGTCGACGAGCAGAAAAGCGAGCAGGCGACCGTCGCCCGTCCCGAGGTCGAGGAT
>JALZJA010000073.1 GCA_030860005.1 Actinomycetota bacterium | reverse complement strand
GCGGCCTGGGGCAGGCACAGCTGTGGGATGCCGTGCGCGAGTGCGGCGAGCACGGTCCCGGAGCCGGCGTGGGAGGCCACGACATCGCAGACCGGGAGCAGCAGCGTCTGCGGGATGTAGCGCTCGAGGACGACGCGCGGCGGCTGCGGACCGAACGCTGCCGGATCGCCGTTGGGTCCGACGGTCACCACAAGCCCGACCCCGGCGTCGCGGATCCCGGCGAGCGCCGCCCTGAACGCGTCGCGATCGTTGAAGACCGTGCCGAACGTCAGGTAGACGAGCGGTCGTCCCGTCCGCTCGGTGATGTCGGTGAGATCGCCCCGTCCGCGGCACCGGCGAACGCGACGGGCCGGAGCAACTGGCGAGCGCCGAGATGGCCGTCGGTCGGCGCCTGCAGCGATGCGGATAGATGTCGACGTAGAGGTGGTCGTAGACGCCCCCGTACGGCCGCGGCTCGAGGCCTTCCGCGCGCCACAGAGCTGCCACGTCCTCGCCGGCGCGCCTCACGCGCACCTCGGGGAGCAGCGCGCTGGCAGCAGGTCAGCAAGCGCGGCCTGGGCGCTGATCTCGCCGAACAGCTTGCCGAACATGAAATCCGGGCGCTCCTGCGGCGGCAGCTCGTAGATCTCGGGATGGCGGCGCGCAAACTGCGCTTGGCGCTCCGCCTGGCACAGCCCGACGCTCACCACATCGAAGCCCGCTCGCTTCACTCGCTCAAAGCCATCTGGCCCGGTCGCCCAGCAGACTTCGTGTCCGCGCGTCCGCAGTCCTTCGCCGCCGCCAAGCACCTTCTTGGCCGCCGCCAGGGCGTCGATGTCATCGGACTTGCCGCGGCGGCGAGCTTCGCGCTTGGGGCGCTCGACCTCGACGACCATGAAGCCTTCGGCGAGCAAGAACTCGCAGAGGCCGGCGCCGTAGCTGCCCGAGCCTTCGATGCCGACGACAACGTCGTCGCCGAGCGCTCCGATCCACATCACTTCTCTGCTCATCGTCAACGGTTGGTGATGCGCAGGCCGTCGGACAATGCTGTGTCGAGCGATGTCAGGCTCTATGAAGTCACGACGGGCACTCCAGGTACGGCGGCGGCGAGAGACGAATCGCCTCCAAGGCACTGACTGGGCCGGCACTTTGCAGAGTCATCCCGCCGCCCGCCGCACCTCACCGGAACGTCGCAGGCCACCGGCCCGATCCCCCTCTCCGCTCGCCCTACGGGCTCACTACGACGGCGACCGGCCTACCGAACCAACCGGCCCGACAGGCGCCACGAAGCTACACAGCACCCTGACCCTGACCCTGAGCCAGCCACGCCTTTGCGCAACACGCGATCTATCTACGCGACTCGACCTGTCTGCTCCGAAGTTTCCCTTCTGGGGCGCCGCCCGCATGAGCGTCACATTCGCGACCGTGCGGCCAATACGATGCGTCCGCGGATGACTGGGCCACCTGCGGCGCGCTTCGGGGCCGGCTGCGCCTGAGCGTGTTCGCGGGCGCTCATCGCAGGATCTCGATGATGGAAGCCTCCAGAACCTTCACCTGCTTCGGCGGCAACACGACGGTCGTGGTCGGGGGCGCAGGGCCTGTCGGCGAACCGGGCGAGGCGGTGATCGCGGCCCGGGATCTTCTGCTCGTGTGGCATGCGGCGTTCTCGCGCTTCAAGCCCGAAAGCGAGCTGTCGAGCCTCAATCGCGACGAAGGGACGTCGGTGCCGGTCACTGCGATCATGGCGCGCTTCGTCCAGGCCGTTGTCGACGCCGCCCAGGCAACCGGCGGCTTGGTAGACGCGACGATGCTGGACGCGATCGAGGGCCTCGGCTACAAGACCGAACGGTACCGAGGCTCGCTGGCGCTGCCGCTCGCGCTCGCGCTGGCGCCCGCCCGCCAGCCAGCCCGCGGGCATCCGGATCGCCGCTGGCGCAAGATCGAAGTCGACTTCGACACCTCCACGGTCACTCGCCCGCCGGGTGTCAGACTCGATGGCGGCGGCATCGTCAAGGGCCTGCTCGCGGATGTCGTCGGCGAGATGCTGCAGGAGCACCACAGTTACCTCGTCGACTGCGAGGGCGATCTGCGCGTTGGCGGCAGCGGAGGCCTGCAGCGCTCGGTCGCGGTAGCGGCACCGCTCAGCCAGAAGGTCCTGCACGAGTTCAAGCTGGCCGACGGCGCGGTCGCGACGACCTCCATCACGAAGCGCAGTTGGATGGAGCGACTAAAGCCGGCGCACCACCTTCTCGATCCCGCAACCGGACTTCCGGCCTTCACCGGCATCGTTCAAGCGACCGCCCTAGCACCGACAGCGCTCGAGGCCGAGGCGCTGGCGAAGGCAGCGCTGCTGAGCGGGCCGGAGGGTGCCGCGGGCTGGCTGCGCTACGGCGGCTTGATCGTGTTGGACGACGAGTCCCATGTGGTCGTCGAGCATCGATCGCCTAGCAGCAATGACTAACCGCTCCCAGGCTGCTTAGCCGATCTCATCGATCTGGCTTCCCGACGTGTCGTATGGGACGTCACGAAGATGGAAATGGTTGGCGACCGCCAGCTGGGGCGCGAACGACAGCGAGCTGAAACGCGCATGGCCCGGCCAAGGCTGCGCGAGGCGGGGGAGAGGCGGCTACGCGGCGCGCCAGGGGGGACCAGTGCAGCTTCGCGCGAGAAGGTTCCTCTCTCGCGTCGCTTGCCCTCAAGCTTCGACGAGGCTTTGGCGGAGTGTCAGGTTGACTGCTACCGGGGCGAGTCAAGGTTTCGCGTGTCCGCCTGGCGCAGGCTGTTGCGCTGCGCTCCATAGCGCTATCCCGAGGCCGATCCAGCCAAGGCCGAGCAGCGCGATCGGGAGTTCGAAGAGTCGCTCGTTTATGCCTTCGAGCGCCGCCCCCGCAACCAGTAGAGGGATCGTCGCGAGACCCATGGTGAGGGGCAACGACGCGTAGCCTGGTGGCAGCGCACTCCTCCGGCGCGCGGCGATCCCGAGCGCGATCAAGGCAGCGACGGTGGCGAGGGCCGCGAGAGTGATGAATGCAGTGAGCAGCGTTGCCTTGTCCTCGCTGGGCTCCACGCCCTCGCCTCCGACGGCTCGCACGACCAGCATCAGCACAGCGCAGACAGCGGCGACGGCAGCGAGGAGCCCGCCGACCCGAGTCGCGCGTCCACGCACTTCGCGAACGGTCGCCCACAGCCCGAGCAGAGCGAACGGAAACAGCACGAGGCCGATCGCGAAGGTGGCGGAAGGCTCGTCACCCGTGGCGAGGATCACTCCGGCCTTGACTGTCCAGGCCGCGCCACCTAGCAAGGCGGCCGCGGCAGCGCATCGCCCGATCAGTACGGACCGTCCGGGCGGCGCGCGCCCGGCGTCGCTGGACACCATGACGCGATCCTCTCAGCAACCCCGGCGACTGCGCGACTCGACCGGCGGACTCCAAACGCTGAGAGCTGCAATCAGTCGACGACGCGCTACGGCTCATCCTCGGGCTGTAGGCCAACTCGCGGGGCCGCTGTCCGATCGCGCGAGAACGCGCACTGCGTGACGGTGCCGGTCAGAAACTCCTCGATCTCCTCGAGGAGCGGCTCGGGACCTCGGGGTCGCGGGATCCGTGCCGTCGTCACTTGGTCGATGGCTGGTTACGTCACGTCCGCGTCCGCCCGCGCGAAGGCTAGAGCGCTCCCTTCTCGAACGGACCGGTGATCGCGAAGCTGATCCCAGGGCTCTGGATGTTCACGAACAGCGTCTGGCCGTCAGGGCTGTACGTCGCGCCCGCGAACTCAGAGCCGTTGAGGTCGTTGCGGCCGAAATCGAAGATCTGGCCCTCCGGATTGACGCCGCGCAGGTAGTCGGTGCTGGCGCCGTCCTCGCACAGCAGCAGGCCCCCGCGGGGGGAGACCGTGAGGTTGTCGGGGCTCTGCAGCACGTCCGGGTCCTCGGATTCGAAGACCAGGATGAGCTGGCCGCCGGAGCTCCCGCGCGGGCGGTACTCGAACACCTGTCCCAGGCCGGCGTCGCCACCGGAGGTCGAGACGAAGAAGATGCTGCCGTCCCCGTGCCAGCAGCCTTCGAGGCGATCGAACGTGGCGCCGCCGGCGGCGGCGCCCTGCTTGAACACCGCACCCGGATCGGCGCCCGCGTTGGCGGGGTCGGGGTCCGCGATGTCCACCCACATGACGGGCAGCGGCTTGCCGACTCGCTGGCCGGTGCGCGTGTCATAGCCCGGGCGGGCCTTGACGGCGAGCATCTGCAGGCGTCCGCCCGCGGCCAGGTCGCCCGGCTTGCTCGGCACAAAGCGGTAGAAGCCGCTCTCGCCGCGATCCTCGGTCTCGTAGACGATCCCCGTCGCGGGGTCCACGGCGCAGGCCTCGTGCACGAGGCGGCCCATGGCCTTCAGTGGCACCGGCTCGACCGCGCGCTGCGCCGTGGCCGGCACGTCGAAGATGTAGCCGTGCGGCTGGCCTCGATCGGAGGTGTTCTCCTCGCAGGTCAGCCAGCTGTTCCAGGGCGTCGGTCCGCCCGCGCAGTTGCGTACCGTCCCCGACAGGCTCGCGTTGTCGCGCACGAGCTCCCTGCGCGCCGTGTCGTAGACGAGGTTGGTGGTGCCGCCGGCTGCCAGCGGGTCGTAGGCGGGGGTGGCGAACGGCGCGCCGGTGTTCCGCTCGTGGTTGCGCACGAGGCGGACATGGCTTCCGGGACCGGCGAATGCCGCCATGCCGTCATGGGCGCCCGGCGTGGGGATCCCGTCGCTCATGATGTCGCC
>JALZJA010000475.1 GCA_030860005.1 Actinomycetota bacterium | reverse complement strand
GTCCAGCGCGCGCTGGAAGTCATCGCCGACGCCGGCCGCGTCGACCTCCTCGGGCACGCCGGCACCGAGGTCGGGCGTCAGCGTCTGCCACTGGCACGTGAGCAGGCGGTGGCGCTGCAGGTCACGGAACGCACCGTAGTCGCTGACGATCTCGAAGCGATAGCGCAGCGCCTCGAGGCCGCGGCCGGGGCGGTGCCGGCGGTTGGCGCGCGCGCCGGTGAGGTCGCTCAGCAGCTCGGCTCGCTCGCCCGCGTCGAGCGTCGCGAGCGCCACGCGAGTCGTCTGCTCGTCGGCGCCGGTGGACTCGAACAGCAGCGCGGCGAGCAGCAGGTCCTCGTCGCCGTCGTGATGGACCAGGCGCACCGATGGGCCGCCGGCGCCGTCGTCACCGCGCGCGCGGTCGAGCCCCAGGCGCGAGGCCCAGCGCTCGGCGACCTGCTCGCGGTTGCGCAGGTACGCCACCCACTCGCCGCCGCGATCCGGGCGCGGCACGCGCGAGACGAAGCTCGGCATGACCGCCTGGATCGCGTCGAGGATCATCGAGCCGTAATGACGCGCCTCCGGCAGGGGGTGGGCGAGCAGGTGCAGGATGAGCTGCTCGTAGGTCTGGCCCGTCGCGAAGATCCCCATGTGCGAGAGCGACGACGCGGGCAGCAGGCCGCGCAGCAAATCGAGCGCCTTGGCCCTGATCGCGCGCGCGTGCGCGACCTCCGACTCGCCCTCCGCGGGCGGGTACGTGTCGGCAGCCCACGCCTTCACGCGCGGTAGCGCCGCTGAGTAGATCTCGAAGACCTCGTCCATCGCCCGCTCGTAGCCCTCACCGAGCTGAGGGTTGCGGTAGTAGCGGTAACGCGACGTGCCCTGGATCGGCGCGTCGTAGGCGATGTAGCGCGTGGACTGCTCGAGGTAGGCGCTGAGGCGCGGGCGCTGGAGCACCTTCGTCAGGACGTTGGAGGCCCATTCGCAGGCGACGTGCGCGCCGCCGAGCTGCGCCACCGAGTCGTCGCCGTAGCCGACGAAGATGCGCTCGTAGAGCTCGGCGGCACGCTGGCCCTCCGCGTTGTCGTACGAGGCACGAGCCCGATCCCGCCCGCCCAGCGAATCCGCGAACTCGTCGAGGAACATCCGCCGCAGCGTGCCCGGGTAGCGCGAGTAGCGCGCGAACAGCGCGCCCTTGACGGTCTCGGGCAGGTTGACGAGCGCAAAGACCGGCTGGTCGAGGTTGGTGACGTGCGCGTCCAAGCGGATGCGCTCTGCTGCGCTGAAGCTCTCGACCGGGTACTCCACGGTGTCCGAGGCTAGCGCCCGCTGCGGTTGGTCAGGACGCGGCCGCGACCTCGGTCTCGGCTTCTTCCGGCGCGTCGGCCTGTTCCGGCGCGGCGCCCTCTTCCGGCGCGTCGGCCTCGGCCTTGGCATGCTCCTCGGCGTCCGTCGCGACCGGCACCTGCTCGTGGTCGCGCACGAGCCTGAGTATCGGCTCGGTCACCTCGTCGGGGTGCGACACCAGCGCCATGTGGCCGCAGCCGGAGATCACGATCTCCTCGACGACCTCGGGCAGGGCGTCGACGAGCCGGCGGACGTGCGACGGGGGCGTGAGCTTGTCGTGCTCACCGGCGACGATGACCGTCGGGACGCTCAAGCTCGCGATCGACTCGAACAGGTCCAGGCCGGAGAGCGTGGTGCCGCACAGCGCCCGGACGTCGCGATTGCACGACAGCACGATGCGCTCGCAGAAGGCGACCTCGGCCGGGCTGGCCGATTTGCTCAGGGCGATCCAGCGCACGGCGCGGAAGCTCAGCGGCGTCGGACCCTTGGGCAGCGGCACCGGCGATCCGAGGATCAGGCGTCCGACGATCTCGCGCAGCTTGGCGAGCTTCTCCGGCGTACGCAGGATCGGCGACTTGGCGATGAGGCCGTCCACCCCCGTGGTGACGAGCACGGCGCCGGCGAGCAGATCGGACACCTCGTCGGGATGCTCTCCGGCCCAGGCCACGATCGTCATCCCGCCCAGTGAGTGGCCGGCGACGACCGCCCGCTGCCCGTCGCCGAGCACGGAGCGCAGCACCGCGTCGAGGTCGGCGGCGTGGGCGTCGATCGTGTAGTCGTGCTCCTCCGGGCGGCCGCTCTGAGCGTGGCCGCGCAGGTCGTAGGTGATGACGCGCACCTCCTCGCTGACGAGCGTGTGGATCTGGCGCATCCACATCCGCGCGGAGCACGTCCAGCCGTGGACGAGCACCACGGTCGCGGGAGCGTCCGGCGGGCCGAACTCGAGCACGCGCAGCGGCGTGCCGTCGCTCGACATCACCGCCGTGGGCGTGCCCTCGAGTGGCGCGTTGAGCTCGGCGAAGCGCGGGTCGGCGCGGATCGCGCGATGGTCCGCCCCCAAGCGGACAAGCCAGGCTCCCAGGGCCGCTGCCGTCCAAGCCAGCTCGGTCGCCTTCGGGGGTCTCATCGCTCTTGGTGTACCCGCTCATGCGCCGAACAGACACCATCGGTCGTGCCCGTGCGCACCTCGTAGGCGCGCGCGTCGAAATGCCGCAGTCGGTGGCGATAGCGAAACGTGAAGTCGGGCCACAGCACGACGTTCTTGCCAGTCGCGTCGAGATACCAGCTCGAGCAGCCCGACGCCCACACGGTGGCCGGCATCCGTGCCTGCAGCCGCTCGTTGAAGGCGGCCTGCACCTGCGCAAGCACCTCGACGCTCGAGATCCCGCGCTCGTCCATGACGCGCAGCGCGTCCATGACGTACTCGAGCTGGGACTCGATCATGAAGACCATCGAGCTGTGACCCAGCCCGGTGTTCGGGCCGGTCATCCTGAAGAGGTTCGGAAAGCCGGCGACCGTCGTGCCGAGGTAGGCCTGGATGCTGGCGCCGTCGCGGGCGCGCTGGGCCATCGTCCTGCCGTCGCGACCGCGGACGAGCGCCGCCGTCGGCGGGTCCGTGACCCGAAAGCCGGTCCCGAGGATGATCGTGTCGACCGCCCGCTCCTCGCCGTCCGCGGTCACGATCGACCCGGCGCGGATCTGCGTGATCGGGTCGGTCACGACCTCCACGTTGTCCCGCGCGAGCGCGGGGTAGTAGCGGCTTGAGACGAGGATCCGCTTGCAGCCCAGGCGGAAGTCGGGCTCGAGCTTGCGCCGCAGCTCCACGTCGCGAACCTGGCTGTGCAGATGCCTGCGGCCGACGCGCTCGAGCAGGCGCAGGTAGCGCGGGTCGCGCGTCATCCCGACGGCGAGGGTTCCCTCGCGCAGCCAGTAGACCGCCGAGCGCACGAGGCGCTGCGTGAACGGCAGCGCCCGGTACAACCGCCGCTCCACCCCCGTGATCGGGCGGTCGCTGTGCGGCATGACCCACGGCGCCGTGCGCTGGAACAGGTGCAGCGTGCCGACGCGGGGCTGGATCTCGGGCACGAACTGGATCGCCGACGCGCCCGTCCCGATGACCGCCACACGCTCGGAGTCGAGATCGTGCTCGTGGTTCCAGTCGGCGGAGTGAAAGACCGTGCCCTCAAAGCGCCGCAGGCCGCGGATCCGCGGCAGCGCCGGTTGGCTCAGCCCGCCGGTCGCATCGATGAGCACCTGCGCCGTCAGCTCGCCTCGTGAGGTCTCGATGCGCCAACGCTGAGCATCGTCCTCCCAGGCCGCGCCGGTCAGCTCATGGTCGAGGCGCAGGTGCGGGCCGATCCCGTGCTCATCGCTCAGGCGGCGCAGGTATTGCCGGATCTCCGGCTGCAGCGAGTACGTGCGGCTCCAGCCGGGGTTGGGCGCAAAGGAGAACGAGTACAGGTGCGACGGCACGTCGCACTGGCAGCCCGGGTACGTGTTCGCCTGCCACGTGCCGCCGACGTCGCCGGCTCGATCGAGGACGACGAAGTCCTCGATGCCGGCCTCCCGCAGGCGGATCGCCAAGCCGAGGCCGGCGAAGCCGGCGCCGACGATCGCGATGCGGACGTCCGACTCGAGCAGGCGGGCTAGCTCCGGGCGGCCGACCGGCTCGCGAACGCTGAACGCCAGCGCACCGAAGAGAACCTGCTCAGAACAGCCCCATCGCCGCGCCCGCGTCGCGGACGAGGTTCAGCAGCGGCGAGGGCACGATCCCGAGCACGAACGTGAGCGCACCGAACACGACGGCGACGGCCACGACCTCGCCCTGCGCGCGCAGGCCGGTCGCCTCGTCCGAGGCGCCCGCGAGTGCGGGCTGGGCGCCGTCGGGCGGCGGGAGCGCCTCGGCGCCCTCCTCCTCGATCCCGGGCCGCATCCACATCGCGGCGATGACCCGCAGGTAGTACGCGAGCGAGATCATCGAGCCGACGACGATCACGACCCCGAGCCAGGCATAGTTGCCCGCGACGGCTGCATCGATCAGATAGAACTTTCCGATGAAGCCCGCGGTCGCCGGCAGTCCGGCGAGGCCGAGCATCGCGATCGTCATCGGCCACGCGAGCAATGGTCGCGTCGAGCCGATCCCGTTGAGCGAGTCGATGTTGTCGCCCAGCGGCGTCTCGTGCTCGCGCGCGACGATGACCGCGAACGCGGCGAGGTTCATCGCGAGGTAGACCGCGAGATAGAAGACCGTCGCCTGCAGGCCCAGCCGCGAGGCGACGACGACGCCCGCGAGCATGTAGCCCGCCTGTGCGACCGACGAGTACGCCAGCAGCCGCTTGAGCGACGACTGCCCCAGCGCGCCGATGTTGCCGACGATGATCGTGACGGCCGCGAGCACGGAGAGCGCCGGCGCCCAATCCAGCGCGGCGTCGATGAGCGCGACGTCGAACAGGCGCAGCATCACGCCGAAGGCGGCCGCCTTCGTCGCGACGGCCATGAACGCCGTCACCGGCGTGGGGGCCCCCTCGTAGACGTCCGGGGTCCACTGATGAAACGGCGCCGTCGAGGCCTTGAAGGCGAGGCCGACGATCGTAAGCGCGATGCCGGTGAGCAGCAGCGGGTCGGAGACGAGGTCCCCGCGCTCGGCGAGCGCACGGGCGATCGCAGCGAAGTCCGTCGAGCCGGTCGCGCCGTAGAGGAACGCCAGGCCATAGAGCAGCGTCGCCGAGCCGACCGATCCGACGATGAGGTACTTCAAGCCTGATTCCAGCGACGATGCGCGCCGCATCTCCGTCGCGCACAGGACATAGAGCGGGATCGACAGCAGCTCGAAGCCGAGGAACAGCGTCACGAGGTTCTGTGCCGCGACGAGGATGATCATGCCCGCGATCGAGGTCAGCAGCAGCGCGTAGTACTCGCCGTGCGCGGCCTCGCGCGGCGCGACGTGGCGCCAGGACAGCAGCACCGTGCCGATCCCCGCGACGCAGAACAGGAACGTCAAAAGCAGCGTCAGCTCGTCGAGGCGCAGCGCGCCGGCGATGAGGTCGGTGCGCTCGCCCCACTGCCAGATACCGCACCCCAGCGCCACCGCGAGCGTCACGATCGACAGCGCGGGCACGAGCGTCTCGCGCGCGAAGCGCGATCGCATGAGGCCGAGCATGAGCACGATCAGCGCGCCGCCGAAGACCGCGACGAGCGGCGACAGGCCGGCAAAGTCGATGTGCGGCCCGGAGACGGCGAGTGCGCTCATGGCGACGGGCTCCCGGCAACCTCGGCCGCGGTGTCCATCGTGCCGGACACCGTCTTCTCCGTGCGCTTCAGCGCGAACTGTGGATACAGCGAGATCGCGAGGATCACGAGCACGAGCGGCACGAGCACGAGCCCGTCGCGGACCGACATCTCGCGCGACTCCACGCGCGGCCCGGTGCGGTTGTGCATCGCGCGGATGTAGAGCCGCAGCGCGTAGTAGGACGCCATCACGACGCCCGTGAACGCGAGGATCGAGAAGACGAGCTTCGTCTCGAAGACGCCGAGCAGGATGAGGAACTCGCCGACGAAGTTCGCCGAGCCCGGCATCGCGAGCGTCGCGAACGCGACGATGAGGAACATCGCCGCGAGCCCGGGCGCGCGCATGGCGATGCCGCCCATGTCGCGGATGTCCTCCGATCCGGCGGCGCGCGCCGCCAGCAGCGCGACGATGAAGAAGGCGGGCGCGACCACGAGGCCGTGGTTGAAGGACTGCAGCAATGCGCCCTGGAAGCCCTGCTCGTTGAGCGCGAACACGCCCATCGTGATGAAGCCCAGCTGCGCCAGCGACGAGTAGCCGAGGATGAGCCGCGTCTCGGTCGTCGTGAAGGCCATCGCCGACCCGTACAGGATCCCGGCGAGGGCGATCGCGAGCAGCAGCGTCTGAAACTGCTCCATCGCGCTTGGAAACAGCGGCGCACACACGCGCAGGAAGCCGTAGGCGGCTACCTTGCTCAGCACCGCCGAGAAGACCGCGAGCGCCGGCAGCGGCATGTTGCGATAGGCGTCCGGCATCCAGCCGTGCAGCGGGAAGGCCGGCATCTTCACGAGGAAGGCCGCGGCGAAGAACAGGAAGACCCAGTCCTGCGTGCCCTCGCCGAGCGGGCGCTGGGCGAGCTCTGAGAACGCGAACGAGAGCGGGGCGTCGTTGTCCTGCGCCGCCAGCACGCCGGTCGCGATCGCCGCGGTCAGCATGAGCAGCGACCCGACGAGCGTGTAGATGACCATCTTCGTCGTCGCCGCGACGCGCTTGGGCCCGCCCCACACGCCCGTGAGGAAGAAGAACGGGATGAGCATGAGGTCGAAGAACAAGACGAACAGCGCGAGGTCCTGCGCGAGCAGCGCGCCGAGCACGGCGGTCTCGCCCAGCAGCAGGTGAAAGAAGAACAGGCGTGGCTTCTCCCATTCGTGGAAGCTCGCCCACAGCGTCGCGGCGAACCACGTGATCGCGGTCAGCGCGACGAACAGGAGGTTCAGGCCGTCGAGACCGAGCTTGTAGGAGATCCCCAGCTCGGCGATCCACGTCTCGTCGGTCACGTACTGCAGGTCGCCCGAGGACCCGTCGAAGTCGACGAGGTGGACGACCGTGTAGGCCAGCAGGAGCAGCGCGCCGACGAGCGCGATGCGGCCCGCGAGCTTCGGCGGCGCGAACAGGCCGATCACGCCGAACGCGAGCGGCAGCCACAGGACGATCGACAGGTGCAGCGTCATGAGACGAGCAGGAAGTAGAAGGCCATGAGGACGATCCCGACGATGATCAGCGCGGCGTAGTAGCGCAGGAAGCCCGTCTGCGCCGCGCGCACGGCCGACGATCCGGCGCGCACGATCCCGGTCGAGCCGCCGACGAGCACGCCGTTGACGACGACGCGCTCGAACGTCTGATGGGCCCAGGCTCCGAACCACTGCGCCGGGCGCGTGACGAGCAGGTCGATGAGCTCGTCGAAGTACCACTTGTTGAAGAGGAACTTGTGGACGGCGGCGAAGCGCTCGCGGATGCGCACCGCGATCTGCGGGTGCAGAACCCAGATGTAGTAGGCCAGCGCGATGCCGGCGACGGCGATCGCCGCGCCGAGGATGAGCCCGAAGGCGATGAGCCCGCCGCTCGGGTGGCTCTCGTACAGCGCCGATTCCGCGAAGCTCGGCTCTAGGAAGTGGTCGATGACGTGCGTGACCTTCGGGATCTGGAGCAACCCGCCCACGATCGCCAGCAGCGCCAGCGTTCCCATCGCGATCTTCATCGTCCCCGCGCGCTCGGCGATGTGGTGCTCGGGGCCCTGGAAGCCCACGTCGGTGTCCTCGACCTCGCCCGTGGCCGGGTTCGTTGGCACCTCGGCGTGGTGCAGGTGGCCTTCGGAGAGCTCGCGCGCCTCGGGCACGGGGTCGCCCCAGAACGCGCGGAAGATCATCCTGAACGTGTAGACGCCGGTCAGGAAGGCGCCGACATACCCGGCGACATACAGACCCCAGTACCAGCCGCCGCGCTCGCCGACGATCAGCAGGATCTCGTCCTTGGAGAAGAAGCCCGAGAACGGCGGCACGCCCGCGAGCGCGAGGCCGCCGATGACCATGCAGCCGTACGTGAACGGCATCGGTCGTCGGAAGCCGCCCATCCTGTCGAGGTTCTGCTCGCCCGCCATCGCGGCGATGATCGAGCCCGCCGCCATGAACAGCAGCGCCTTGAAGAAGGCGTGCGTCATGAGATGGAAGAGGCCCGCGGCATACGCGCCCGCGCTGACGGCCATGATCATGTAGCCGATCTGGGACATCGTCGAGTAGGCGATGACGCGTTTGAGGTCGGTGACCGCCAGCGCGATCGTGCCCGCGACGAGCAGCGTCAGGCATCCGATGACCGCGCCCACGTCGGCCGCCGTCGGCGCCCACTCGAACAGCGGGTGCATGCGCGCGATGAGGTACACGCCGGCGGTGACCATCGTCGCCGCGTGGATCAGCGCGCTGACCGGCGTCGGGCCCTCCATCGCGTCGGGAAGCCACGTGTGCAGCGGTATCTGCGCGGACTTCGCGAACGCGCCGACGAGCAGCAGGACGCAGCCCGCGACGAGGTCGCCGTCGTTGCGTACGAAGTCCCCCTTGACGCCCTCGAACGTCTCGAGGAAGTCCAGCGTGCCCGAATGCTTGAAGATGAAGTACGTGCCGATGACGAGCCCGACGTCGCCGAGCACGTTGATGACGAACGCCTTGATGCCCGCCTGTGTCGCCGTCCCGCGCCGGTACCAGAACGAGATCAGCATGTACGACGCGGCGCCGACGAACGCCCAGCCGACGATCAGCAGCAGGAAGTTGCCCGCCAGGACGAGCAGCAGCATCGAGAAGACGAAGAAGTTCAGGTACGAGAAGAAGCGCACGTAGCCCGCGTCGGAGTCCAGGTAGCTGATCGAGTACAGGTGGATCAGCGTCGAGACGCCGGCGACGACGACGATCATGAAGACCGACAGCGGGTCGACGAGCAGCGAGACCTCCGCGTCGACGCCGGCGGTCACGGCGTAGTCCCAGCCGACGGCGACGATCTGGCGGTGGTGGTGCCCGAGACCCTGGAGCGCGACGAGCGTGCCGATCGCCGACGCGAAGGACAGCGCGAGCGCGCCGGTGCCGACCCAGCCCGCGCCGCGACCGGGCAGCTTGCGCCCGATGAGCGCGATCGCGATCGTCCCCGCCAGCGGGAACGCGAGCGTCAGCCAGGCGAAGAGCTTGACGCTGCTCATCCCTGAAGCTCCCGCAGCTCGTCGACGTCGATCGGCAGGCGCCGCCGGCGCATCGCGACGATCACCCCGAGGCCGACCGTCACCTCACACGCGGCGATGACCATGACGATGACCGCGAAGACCTGGCCCTCCGCGTTGCCGTGCATGCGCGCGAACGCGATGAGCGCGAGGTTCGCGGCGTTGAGCATGAGCTCGAGACACAGCAGGACGACGAGCGGGCTGCGGCGCGTGAGCACGCCGCCCGCGCCGATCGTGAAGATCAGTGCGGAGACCGTCAGGTACCAGCCGATGTCCACCTAGCCGTCCTCGTCCGGTGCGGCGCTCTGATCGGACGCCCCGAGCCCGCGCCGCTGGCCGCCGACCGCCTCGGCCATCGTGCCGGTCTCCGCGGGGCGTACCCGCAGCAGGTCCATCGCGCTGAAGCGTGCCTGGTCCTCGGCTGCGGTGAGGCCGCCGCGGCGTCGCGCGAGCACGACGGCGCCGACGGCGGCGATGAGCAGCAGGAACGAGGCGACCTCGAAGGCCAGCAGGAACTTCGTCAGCAGCAGCTCTCCGATCTGCTCGGGGGAGCCGTACGCGTCGCCGCTTGCGGTCGCAGCGAGCTTCGGGCCGCCGCTGTCGACCGCATTCAGCGTGGTGCCCAGCAGCGCGACGCACAGCTCGACGAAGAGCAGCGCGCCGAACAGGCACGCGACCAGGCGCAGTCCACTGCCGGCCTGGGGCCCGAGCGGCTCATCCTGCCCGCCGACGTAGGCGACGACGAAGACGTAGAGGACCATCACGGCGCCCGCATAGACGACCACCTGCGCCGCCGCGACGAACTCCGCCTGGAGCAGCAGGAACAGCACGGCGAGCGACACGAGGTGCGACACGAGCGCGAGCACGCTGTAGAACGGATTGCGCAGCGCGACCACGCCGATCGCCCCCGCAACCGCCCCGGTCCCGGCCAGGAAGAACAACACCTCCGCCATGAAGGCGCCAATGTATCGCCGTGGAGCCGAGTCCGGTCTGACCCTCGTCAGCCGATCGATATCGAACTCGAGACGCGCGGGATCGTGTTGGCGCGGTGGAGCGCGTCGCGGCGGCTCAGTTCGGGCAGGATTGCGTCTCAACGAGGTAACGACAGAGGGGCTCAGTGATGGAAGAAGAAGAGACGGACGCGGCGCTGGGGCGGGGATCCGAGGGCCAGGCGGTCACGGACCTGCAGGAGATGTTGATCGAGCTGCGCTTCAAGCCGGGCGAGGTCGACGGGGTCTTCGGTCCCCTGACCGAGAGCGCGGTCAAGCTGTTCCAGACCTCGGTGGACACGGAGTCAGACGGCGTCGTCGGCCCGCTGACGTTGGAGCGGCTCAATCAGGCCAGCGGGCGCGAGCACGAGGTCGACGCTGGGTAACCGTCGCAGATGGGACGCGAGTCGGCGAACTACTGGCTGGCGCTGCCGTCAGGGGCGCAGGACGCCCTGGCGCGGGCCCTCGAGCGATCGGACGCCGAGCTGCTGGACTGCGACGACGACCGCCTCGACTTCTGCCTGCGCGACCCGAATCGCTACTGGGTCGACCTGCGGATCCATCGCGGCCCGGAACTGCGTCTCGAGATCCGCATCGCGCTGACGAACGACGCGTGGTCGATTCGTGAGCCGCTCCAGCGCGCGCTGGAGCCGCTGCCGCCGGGCGTCGCGGGCACGCCGCTGCTCGACGACGCGGGCGACATCGTCGCGATCGCCGGTGAACAGCGCTGGTGGTACGCCGTCGAAGCGGACTACGAGCGCCGCCGCGACGAGTTCGTCGCGGTCGTCGGCGACTTCTTCGCACCGATCTCGACCGACCACGTCTACCGCTTCCTCCACCAGGCCCGCAAGAGCCGCGACATCGCAGAAGCCGCCGCCGGGCAGCGCCAGCTCGAGGTCGAGCAGCTCAAGGGGCTGTGGAAAACGAGCCCGCCCGCCGGCGAGGAGGACGAGCTTCCCCGGTGAGAACGGCTCGGTCGAGGGGTGGCCCTACTCCCCCTCGCGCCGCAGCGGCGTGCGCTCGAGAGGCTCGGCGAGCAGCATCTCCTTCGTGAAGATGAGGTCCGAGCGCGAGTAATCCGACATCTCGTAGTCCTGGCCCATCGTGATCGCGTCGAACGGGCAGGCGACCTCGCAGTAGCCGCAGAAGATGCAGCGCGCGAGGTTGATCTCGTAGACGGCCGCGTAGCGCTCGCCGGCGCTCACGCGGTTGGAGGGCGTGTTCTCGGCGGCGACGACGCGGATGCAGTCGGCCGGGCAGGCGGCGGCGCACAGCGAGCAGCCGACGCACTTCTCAAGACCCGTGTCCTCGAAGCGGTGCAGGCGGTGGCGGCCGCGGAATCGTGGATAGACGGGCACCTTCTCCTCGGGGTAGGAGATCGTCCTCGGACCCTCGACGAGCCGGGCCATCGTCGTCTTCAGGCCGCGCAGCGTCTCGCCGAACGAGCGGTAGGCGCCGCCGGCGCCGCCGGGCTTCGGCGCGCGCTGGACAACCAGCATGTCGTCACCAGGGCTCCAAGTCATGAGACGGCCACCACCACGATCGCGGTTACAAGAGCATTGAGTGTCGCCAGCGGGAGCAGGACCTTCCAGCCGAAGCTCATGAGCTGGTCGTAGCGCAGCCGCGGCAGCGTCGCGCGGATCCAGACGAACAAGAAGACGAACGCCGAGATCTTGCCGAGGACGACGAGCGGATCGACCCAGTTGGGCGGCTCGATGCCGAACGGCAGCTGCCAGCCGCCGAGGAACATCGTCACGGCGATGCCGGAGACGACGAGGATGTTCACGTACTCCGAAAAGAAGTACGCCGCGAACTTGCCGCCGCCGTACTC
>JALZJA010000472.1 GCA_030860005.1 Actinomycetota bacterium | reverse complement strand
GAATGGCGCGGGCCGGCGCGAAGCCGCCGTCCTCCGCGCAACGCCTCCCACCCGATGAGCCGAACGAACGCTGGGCGCTCGGCGAGGAAGCCGATGTAGCCGTCGATCAGGTGGTGGAGCGCGTCCGGCAGCTCGCCTCCCTGCTCGAGCACGGCGACGACCTCGTCGGCCAGGGGCTCGAGCCGGTGCTCGCGCTCGGCGAAGCAGCGTTCGAGCACCGCCCGGTAGAGCCCGTCCTTGCCGGCAAAGAAGTAGGCGGGGAGGGCGCTGGACACGCGCGCGCGGCGCGCGATCGCTCCCATGCTCGTCGCGTCGTAGCCGCGCCGCGCGAAGAGCGCCTCGGCCGCGTCGAGGATCACGCGGCGGCTGCGCTCGGCGTCGCGGCGGCGGGGGCGGGTTTGCGCGGAGGCGGGCATCTGGCTATAACTTACTGATCGCTCAGGAAGTAATCACCAAGACAGGGGTGGCGTTCGTCGACGGCGAGTGGTTCGCCGACGCGCACGAGGCCCGGGTGCCGGTGCTCGATCACGGCCTCCTCTATGGGGACGGCATCTTTGAGGGCGTCCGCTTCTACGCGTGCCAGCCCTTCCAGCTCGCGGCGCATCTACGCCGGCTACGGGCCTCAGCCGCCGCTCTCCTGCTCGACGTGCTCTGGAGCGACGCGGAGCTCGAGGCGTTCTGCCGCGAGGCGATCGAGCGTGTCCGGCTTGAGGACGGCTATATCCGCGTGATCGTCACGCGTGGCCGTGGAGCGCTCGGCGTCTCGCCGGCCACGTGCCCGCGACCGTCGCTTGTGCTGATCGCGGCACCGTTCGCCCTCTATCCCCCTGAGGTGGTCGAGCACGGCGTCCGTGTCGTGACCGCGAGCATGCGCCGCGCCGAGCCGGACGCGCTGCCACCGCAGCTCAAGTCGCTGAACTACCTCACGTCGGTGCTCGCATCGATCGAGGCCCGCGCCCGCGGCGCGCACGAGGCGTTGCTGCTCGATGCCCGCGGTCGGCTCGCGGAGTGCAGCGCCGACAACGTGTTCCTCGTCTCCGGCGGAATGGTCCGCACCCCAGCGGCGGCCCACGGCGCGCTGCGCGGCATCACGCGCGACCACGTCATCGAGCTCCTTCGCGCCGACGGCGCGCCGGTCCAAGAGGCCGAGCTCGTCCTCGCCGACGCATGGACCGCCGACGAAGCGTTCCTGACGGGCACCGGCGCCGAAGTCGTCCCGATCGCCAGCATCGACGAGCGCCCGCTGGCCGCGCCCGGACCGATCACACGCCGCGCGGCAGAGCTGTACCGGGCGTCGCTGCCGGTCAACCGCACGCACACCAAGGCCTACCGTCATCGGCGACCCGAAGAGGCAACATGAGCTACCGCGTGCTGCCCGCCGCCCAGGCATTCTGGCGCCCGTCGAACCAACTGGGCGTCCAGAACTCCGACCTCGCGAAGCAGCTCGAGGCGACGACGATCGGCGCGCGCCTCTGGCGCTTGGAGCCCGGCGAGGCGTCAACGCGCCACCGGCACCGATCGACAACAGAGCTGTACGTCGTACTCGAGGGCACCGGTCGCCTCCACGTCGCCGACGAGCTGCTGACGCTCGCGCCGCTCGGCTCGGTGCTCGTCGAACCGAGCACCACTCGCCAGCTCTTCAACGACACCGCGACCGACCAGCTATGGCTAGTCGTAGGCGCGCCACCCGAGCCGGCGAACACCCTCGAAATGAGCGCCGTAGAACTCGCCTGGATCTACCCCGACGGCCCGAAGGCGCTCCCCGCCGAGCTACAGACAGCGGGCACACGCGGATGCCCGGACCATCCCTCCCCGCACGAAACAGCGCCTACGCCGGATTCATCCTGACTGCGGAAGTCTCGGCCGGCGCGGAACTCGTCGAGAAGGAGAAGTGTCTGCACGCCCAGAGTTCGCTTTCGCAATCGGCGCCATGGAGTAGCAAGCGGTGCCGGCGCTATCCCTCGGCGCCTGAAGGAATAGCCAGCGCGAGTCGCGCCGAGGCTTCTGCTTCTCGCGGCGGCACGGCGGGGCCCGGCGCCCGGATGCACGGACAACCCAGCGCTGGCTGTTTCGGTCGAGGTGCCGCCCGCCCAGGGTGCTCCAACTGCGCCAACCACTCGCCAGGAGAGAGCTAGCAGCGCGCGCTGGAGCAGCTCCGACAGTGTTGCGATTGCTTGTGGGACTCTATCTTCCGCAGAGTGATGCGAGCGCTTTGACAACGCGGGCGGCATGGGTGCCGTCGGCGTCGCGGTCGGGGTTGAAGTCAGCGACCGAGAGTCCGAGGAGGTTGGGTGCTGCGACGAGCGGTCGGACGAGCGCGACGAGCTCATCCCAGTCGAGCCCGAGCGCTTGCGGGTAGCTGACGGCGGGAAGCGCGCCTTCGTCGAGGACGTCGAGGTCGAGATGCAGCCACGCCGGGGGCTCCGCGAGACGGGCGGCGGCGTCGGTTCCTACCCGAGCGGCGCCGCGCTCGCGCACCTCGGGCGCGGTGAGGGCGTGAATGGCTGGGTCGAGGCGGGCGTTCTCGCGGGCGACGTCGGGGTGGAGCTCGGCGGGGCGATGCCCGAGCAGCACGACAGCGGCTGGCTCGAGCAGCGGTCCGTCTCGCTCGAGCAGCCCGGGCGGGCCGTGGCCGGTGAGGATCGCGAGGTCCATGTCGGCCGCCTCGCCGGTCGGCGAGCTCTCCCCGTCGAAGTAGTCCGCGTGCCCGTCGACGAACCAGAGGCCGCTGCCTTGGGGCAGTGCCTGGAAGACGCCGAGCAGCAGCGTGCAGTCGCCGCCGAGGACGAGCGGACACTCGCCAGCGTTTAGCACCTCGCGCACACGGGAGGCGATCGCCATCGACGCCCGGCGCACCTCGACTGCGCCGATTACGCCGGTATCGGGGTCGCGTCGCGTGTCGCGGATGCGCGCGTCGGCCTCTCCGGCGTCGCCCGCCCCGAGGCGCTCGACCAGCCCTGCCGCGCGCAGCGCGGCGGGCGCGCGTTCCTCGCCGCGTCCTGCCCCCGAACAGTCAATTGGGGCGTCAACGATCGCTAACCGACCCATCCCTTCCCATTCTTGCCGGATCTCCTTCCATCGCGCCTCCCGACCGAGGAGATCCCGGGGGCCTGCGGCGAGCCGCCGTAACAGAAGGGGCCGAGTAGCGCCGTGCCCCTGCTTCGCTTGGCGCCGAGGAGCGATCACGTGCGTCGGCCATGCCGCCGCTTCTGCTTTCGACGGACCGGCACCAGTCGCGACGGCAATGAAGGCCTGCCGGTCCACGCCCTCGAGCGCTGGGACGCGCACCTGGCATTCTTGGACGTGAGTATCGCCGGGCGCTGTAACGTTGTTGGGTGAACGACGCCGACATGCTGGCCGGCCGCGACCCGCTCGATATGACCGCGCTCGTGCACACCGAGGTGGATGGGGAGCGCCTCCGTCCTGAGGAGATCGGCGCCTTCTTAGTGCTGCTGTCGGTGGCCGGCAACGCCACGACCGCCACACCACGAGCCACGCGCTGCGTCTCACCGGTTCCCAGACCAGCGGGAGCTGCTGATGGACGGCCTCGGCGTCGGATTGTCGGCGCCGTGGAGCAGTCGTGCGCCTGGCGACGTCGGCGATGACATTCCGCCGCACGGCCACGCCCGACGCAGAGCTCAAGCGCAGCATCTTCACCGAGCCGCTCACCCGCTGCGCGCCATCGAGACCGGCGAGGCCGAGCCGCTCCTGGACGACTTCATCAGCAACGACACCTCGACGCTCCCCATGCTGTCGATCCGCTGATCTCCGCGAGCCGCGAGCGCGGACTCGTCGTCGTCGCGGGTGCCGGTATCTCAATGCTCGCTCCGACCTCGCTGCCGAGCTGGTGGGCCTTCAACGAGGCCGTTCTGACTGCGCTGTCGGAACGTTTGGCCCACCACACCAACGGCGAGTTCTCCGCTGCCCGGCTACGGCTGCTGTTGGATCGCCGCACGGCGCTGCGCTCGTTCACGCCCGACTTCATGGCACAACTCATGGAGGAGGCGGGGGGCCGTGACTACTTTCGTGTGCTCCAGGCGCTCGATACCGAGACGCGCAACGAGAACCACGACGCGCTGGCAGCGCTGGCGCGCGGGGTGTGCTTCGCGCTGTGGTAACCACGAACTTCGACCGCTTGATCGAACGCGCGCTGGAGGCGGCGGGTGTTCCCCACCGCGTCTTCGTCACCACCGGGGACTTCGCGTCGCTGCCTGCCGCGCTCGACGGTGCGGGCGGATGCCTCCTTATCAAGGTTCACGGCTCGGTCGAGAACCTCGATTCCATGGTCGACACCCTCGCTCAACGGGTGGCGGGACGGCCGCGGTGCTCGAGGACTCGATCGCGAAGCTGTTGGAACGCCATGCCTGCCTCTCGCTGGGATTTTCGGGCGCGGACCTCGCCTACGACGCCGACTATTCTCGGTCTGCGGAGCGCGGTCGAGCACGCCGTCGAGCTCACGGTTCTCAACCGCAGGGGCGACGCGCCGCTCGACGCCATGGTCCGGCTCGTCGCCGCCTACGGCCGGCACGCGCACTTCCTCGACGGCGATCTGCCCTCCGCGCTGGGCGTCGTGTCCGCCGCACTCGAGATCGAACCGCCGCGCGTGACCAGCGCGACCACCGGCACGCCGTCACCTGAGGCGCACCTTATCGAGCACACGAAAGCTTGGGCTGACGAGCGTGGCACGGTCACTGCGCTGAACATGTTCACGTCCCTCGTCGACACCAATGAACGGGACGCCACGATGCTGCGCTTCTTGATGTTCTTCAAGCGCTACTACCGCACGACCGAAGGCGGCCACGACCCCGCGTACTGGCGCTTTGAGCAGAACTTCGGCCACCGGTTGCACGAGGAAGGGCTGCTCGGCCAGATCGAGCCCGAAGATGCCGGCCTGACTGTGCCGGGGATCCACGACAGCGACGCGCGCGACTACGCGGACGCGCGGCAGTTCCTCTCTCGCGCAGGCTCAGCGAAGATCGGGAATCTGCTTGAAGGCCGCATCGAGCTAACGCGCGCCCTCGCGCTGGCTCACGGGCCCGGGAGGGTGCTCGGCAACGTGGAGCAGATCCTCGACAACAGCGCGGGCGTCCACCCGACAGGGTCCGCGCTGATGCCTATCTGCTCGCCGCCGAGTGTCTCGAGCTTGTCGGCCGAAGCGGGGAGGCCGCGGCGTACGCGGCTGAATGCGCGAAGACAGTGGGGGACGACCCGCGCCGGGGCAGCGTCTTCGCGCGGGCCGCGCGCGCTGTGGGCTTGCACCGCGAGGGCGAGACCGCGCGGATGCTCAGCAAGGCGGCCTTGGAGATCGGCGAGCGACTGAGCCTTCCAGTGATCGAGGCGGACGCTCTGGCGGCATCGGGGCTGATCGAGATCGTCGGCACCGACGATCCTCGGGCAACCGCGGTCGCGATCGAGCCGCTCCAGCGCGCTTGCGCCATCTATCGCGGACACGCGTCGTCGGCCGCGGCTGGTGCTGGCGCTCTGCGATCTGGTGCGTGCGACGTACTACGCCGGCACCCAGGAGGAGTTCGACGCCGCGATCCAGGAGATGCGCGGGCTCGCCCCGCTCTACCCGGGGTTGATGCCGGCGACCTTGTTGCGGCTGTGGCTGTATACGGGCATGAGCCGCGACGTGCCGCTACCAGAGGAATGCCCGCAGCGTCACCTCAGTCGCCCGCTCGAGGCCACCGCGCGGCGGGTCGCCAGACTCGCAACCACACGCGCGCAAGAGCGAGCCGACACCCCGCACCAAGCGCTCATGGGCACGGGAGCCAGACGGTGACCGGGCGCGACGAGCGCGGCATGGATTCCGCGCAGATCGCCGCGGCGATCTCCGCGCAGATCGCGGCGCTCTACACGCATTCCTATGAGATGCCGGTCAAGCACGCCACAAGCTATGTGCTGGAGGATCTCGTCGTCGCGCTGCTTGACATCGAGCTGAGCCTGATCGAGCGGCGGATGATCGAGTTTGGCAACGGTGAGCAGGTGCACGAGCTGCACCACGCCGTCGAGCAGGCCGAGGCCGCGAACTTCAAGGCTGTCGTCGAGCGCGCGACCGGCCGGCGTGTCGTCGCGTTCGCCAGCCACATCCACCTCGACCCGCCGTTCGCCACCGAGCTGTTTCGCCTCGGCCCATCCACCGCGCACCCCGCCGAACCGCGGTAGTCACTCGCGGCAAGAGCCCGCCCTGGTGGCGGCCTGGGCGGTGTGCGGCTGCGTGTCAGAGCGCTCGCAGCGAAGAGAGGGTACGGGCCGGCCGCGGGCTGGCTGCCCCGCCTGCGCGCGGCCTTCCCGCGCGCTGGTCAAGGCCGGCCACAACGTGACCCCCCTGGCGCCGGTCGAAGAGTGGACCACCTGAGACGCTGCGCGCGCCGTCAGCCGCCGGCGGCCTGGCGGATCTCGTCGTCGATCGTGCGTAGGTAGGGCGCCACGAGCTCGCCGTAGTCGTCCTTGCGCGCGGCGGGCAGGTCCTTCCAGCCCGTGACCGAGCCGCGGCAGCGCGCAGCACCGCACAGGCACACGGCCGGGAAATGGTCGATCGTGAAGTTGCGCATGGCGTAGTCAAACGTCAGCTCCTCCCCGGCACCGATCGACTGGCGGGCGACGAAGTCAAAGGCCTGCCCGTCGTTGAGGCGCACACCGCAGTTGGGGTCGCAGGAGTGGTTGACCTTCGGTCCCAGGCCGCCGTGGCGCGCCCAACGACCGAGACCCACCTGCGTAGCGTGCGAGTCGTTGCCCGTCAGCGCCCCGACCAGGAAGCCGACCATGACGGTCTCGCCAGCCGCGAACGGGCGTGTCGCCAGAACCCCATCGCCCTTGCCGTCGGCCGTGCGCAGCAGCTCGACGCCCTCCTCCTCGGCAACCTCGGTGCTGCTCGCCCCGCGCGCCGCGAGGACCGGCGATCTGCCGCCACGCGACGCGGTCGCACCGAGCGGCCTGGACGGATGAACGCGGGGCAAGGAAACCCCCTTCGGTTGACATCCTCGAAGGACG
>JALZJA010000071.1 GCA_030860005.1 Actinomycetota bacterium | reverse complement strand
CGAGGATCTGCGCAAGAAGTGGAAGGCGCGCACGAACTGCCGCAGGGGCTTCGTCATCGACGATTGCAAGAACGCGAAGAAGCAGAAGACGACGGCGACGCAGCCCGGCCAGCCACAGCCGCAGCAGCCGCAGCAGCCCCAGCAGCCCCAGCAGCCCCAGCAGCCGCAGCAGCCCCAGCAGCCCCAGCAGCCGCAGCAGCCCCCCCAGCAGCCGCCGCAGCCGTAGCCCGGCCCGTAACCTGCGGGCGGTGAGCCACACCGAGATCATCGAGGCACTCGGGCGCCTTGACGAGCTCACGCGCCGCCTGCGCGTCGAGTGCCCGTGGGACCGCGAGCAGGACGAGCGCACGATCGTCCCGCACACGGTCGAGGAGGCCTACGAGCTCGCGGACGCCGCGCACGCGCGCGACGACCAGAAGCTGCTCGACGAGCTCGGCGACGTGCTCTTCCAGGTGCACTTCCTCTCGCTGCTGCTCGAGGAGCGCGGCGCCGGCGACCTCGCCGCGGTCGCCGAGCACTGCCGCCAGAAGCTGATCCGCCGCCACCCGCACGTGTTCGGGGATGTCGAGGCCGAGAGTGCGGGCGCCGTCCTGCGCAACTGGGATCAGATCAAGGCCGGGGAGGCAGGTCGCGAGCCCGGCGTCTTCGGCGGCGTGCCCGAGAACCTGCCCGCGCTGCTGCACGCCCGCAAGATCCAGCGCCGGGCCGCGTCCGCCGGTCTGGCCGAGCGCGCGAGCGACACGCAGCCCGCCGACCGCGACGCGGCCTTCATCCAGATCGGCGAGCAGCTGTTCGCGCTCGTCGACGAGGCGCGGCGCCTGCGCGTCGACCCCGAGCTCGCGCTGCGAGCAGCATCGCAGCGCTTCCGCCATCGTCTTGAGATCACATCCGCCGAGGGAGCCACATGAGCCAGATCGAACGCATCCACGCCCGCCAGATCCTCGACAGCCGCGGCAACCCGACGGTCGAGGTCGAGCTGGCCCTGCGCTCCGGCGCGATCGGCCGCGCTGCGGTGCCGTCGGGCGCGTCGACCGGCGAGTTCGAGGCGACCGAGCTGCGTGACGGTGGCGACGCGTACGGCGGCAAGGGCGTCACGCAGGCGGTCGCCAACGTCAACGGTGAGATGGCCGACGCCGTCACGGGACACGACGCACTGGACCAGGCGGGCCTCGACCGCGCGCTCATCGATCTCGACGGCACGCCGAACAAGTCGCGCCTCGGCGCCAACGGCATCCTCGGCGTGTCGCTCGCGGCCGCACACGCCGCGGCGGCGGAGGAGGTCCAGCCGCTGTGGCGCTATCTCGGCGGCGAGTCCGCGCGCGTGCTGCCCGTGCCGATGATGAACGTGCTCAACGGCGGCGCGCATTCCGACAACAAGGTCGACTTCCAGGAGTTCATGATCATGCCCGCGGGCGCGGCGACGTTCGCAGAATGCCTGCGCATGGGTGCCGAGGTCTTCCACGCGCTGAAGCGCACGCTCCAGGACGCCGGCCTCGGGACCGCGGGCGGCGACGAGGGCGGCTTCGCGCCCGACCTCGGGTCCAACGAGGAGGCGCTGCAGATGCTCGTGCGCGGAATCGAGGCCGCCGGCTACGCACCCGGCGAGGACGTCTTCATCGCGCTGGACCCCGCGACGAGCGAGATCTACGACGGCGGCGCCTACGTGCTCGAGCACGAGGGCCGAAGCCTGCAGGCCGAGGAGCTTGCCGCCTACTGGTCCGACCTCGCGCAGCGCTACCCGATCGTCTCGATCGAGGACGGCATGGACGAGGAGGACTGGGACGGCTGGAAGGCACTGACGGACGCGATCGGCGATCGCGTCCAGCTGGTCGGCGACGACCTCTTCGTGACGAACACGGAGCGCCTGACGCGCGGCATCGATGCCGGCGTGGCGAACTCGATCCTCGTCAAGGTCAACCAGATCGGCACGCTCACCGAGACGCTGGACGCGATCACGACCGCGCGAGCCGCGGGCTACACCACGGTCATGTCGCACCGCTCGGGCGAGACCGAGGACACGACGATCGCCGATCTCGCGGTCGCGACGGGCTGCGGCCAGATCAAGACCGGCGCGCCGTCGAGGTCAGACCGCGTCGCGAAGTACAACCAGCTTCTGCGCATCGAGGAGGCGCTCGGCGCGGACGCCGAGTTCCCCGGCCGCAGCGTCCTGCGCGCCTAAAACATCCGTCCCAGCGGGAGGAGGGCGGGTTCTCGGGACGAACGATCCTGTGATGGCCGAGTTCGCTCCACGCGTGCGCTGGGACCGGGTCGGCCGCATGGCGCTCCTCGTCGTCGGCCTGCTGCTCATCTACCTGTACATCAACCCGCTGCGCACATGGGTCTCGACGTTGCAGGAGGCCAAGACGAAGCGCGGCGAGGTGGCCGAGCTTCAGCGCGAGCACCGCGAGCTCGTGCAGCGCAAGCGCACGCTGCAGCTGCCCGGAGCGGTCGACACCGAGGCGCGCCGGCTGGGCATGGTCCGCCGCGACGAGCGCGCCTTCGTCGTCCGCGGCCTTCAGCGCGGCGGCGAATAGCGCCGCCAGCACGGCGGGTAGCCTCGCTCGTCCGTGGCGACGGCCTTTGACATAGCGCTGGAGCAGTGGCGCGAGGGCGAGCGCCGGCTCGCCGGGGCAGCGCCTCACCAGCGCCGCACGCTGGAGCTGGTCGTCGTGCGGATCGAGGCCGAGCTGCGGCGCCGTCTGGGCGGCACGTTCACGACCGACGAGCTCGCGGAGCTCTACGAGCGCGGCACGGACTGGTGCACCGATCTCGCCGCCGCCGTCGCGCCCGAGGATCCCTGGGCGTGGGACGCGCGCACCGTCGCCGACGCCGCGTTTCTCAGATACCTGCGCGACGCGCGCGACTTCGCCGGCGGCCGACAGACCTACTAGACCTGACGACAGGCGCAGCCGCGCCGGAGCAGGGCGTCAGGCGTCGTCGTCTGATCCGCTTCGCCGAATCACGATCTGGTCCTCCTCGATCGTGACCTCGACGGGGCGGTGACCGGCCCAGTGCTCGGCGTAGACGGGGTTGTCGGTCACGGCGGGATCAAGCCACAGTCCGTAGCCCTCCTCGCCGTGATCGAACGTGCCCTCGAGCGGCCCGACGGCGGCCTTGCGACCGCGTCCGCCGCGGCGGCCGCGGCGGCGAGGCGCCGCTTTGGCCGGGGTGTCGCCGGCCTCCTCGTCCTCGCCGGCCTCGGCCTTCCGCGCGGCTTCCTCGGCTTCCTTCTTCGCCTTCAGGGCTTCGGCCGCCTCGAGCTCGGCGGCGACGAGCGCATCGTCCTCCGCGCGGAGGTCGATCTCGTCGCCGAAGTCGTTTCCCGGCGCGTCGCCGTTCTCAGCCTCCGTCGGCGCGAGATCGTTGTCGCGCTTGAACACCTCGATCTGCTGGACGGTCGCTTCGAGCTGATGTGCGATCCACGCGTCGGTTCGGCCCTGGCGAACCCAGCCACGGATCTGGTTGAGATGGGGGCGCAGTGAGCGTCGTGCCATGCGCGGCGGACCTTACAAGAACCGGCCCGCCCGCCATCTGGCTCGGTTCCCGATCGAAGGGTTAGGCCCGGTTTGGGTTCGGGCAGTAACCTGCCGTTAGCTGACGCGGCGACGAGGAAGGTGCCATCCATGCTGGTCCTGACACGCAAGTCCAATCAGAGCATCATGATCGGCGACGACATCGAGATCTCGGTTCTGTCGATCATGGGCGAGAAGGTGCGAATCGGGATCCAGGCGCCGCGCGACATTCCGGTGTTTCGCAAAGAGGTCTACCTCGAGATCCAGGCAGAACGCGGCGAAGTCGCCGCGGGCGGCGCGGGCGCGGTCGACGCCGCACTGCGCAAGCTCAGCTCGTAGACGCGCGGCACCGACAGCGGGCGCCGTGGCCGCCTCGGACGTCAGCCCATCACGATGTACAGCGTGCGGAACATCGCGACCGTGACGATCGCGGCCGTCGCGAGCAGCACGAGCACGAGCACGATGAAGCGCGCCGTGCCGCGCTTGTGCACCTGATCGAGCCGGCGCTGCTGCGCGCGCATGATCGCGCTGCGCCGCAGCGACTCGCGCCGGGACCGGTCCTCATGGGTCTCCTCCACGAAGGCCTGCTCCAGTTCGGCCAACGACTGCTGCATCTTGGTTGCCATGCGTTATGGAGGGTAACCGCTTCTGAGGCGTTCAACACGTTTCCCATAGTCCGCGACCATCTCGGCGCGCGACGCGTGCGCTTCGCCGCAAGCGGGCGGCGTATTCGACGTTGGGTGCGATCGCGAGCGTGCGTGCGTATCCCTCGCTGACGAGCATCTCGTTGAAGAACCGGCCGTCCTCGAGCCAGATGTAGACGAGCGCGCGGCCATACCGGTCGCGAGGTTCAGCGCCGACCTCGTACCGGATCCGCTGGCCTGCGAGCACGCGCCTGGCGAACGCCGAGGCCTGCGCTCCGAAGCACTCGTCGCCGCCGTAGACCTCGGGCGTGTCGACGCCGATGAAGCGGCTCGTGCCGAGCTTCCTCAGCACCGCGCTGTCACCGTCGAGCACGCGTGTCACGACCGCGGTCCCTCGGGCCCCGCGCTGCGCTGCGCCGCCGTCCCCGTCGCCGCCCGCGACTGTGCGCGCTCCCAGGGCGGCGGCGAGGACGACGACCAGCGCGGCGGCGATGCGGCGTGACATGCCCGGAAGCTACGGCCAGAGGCGGGCGCGATGCACGGGCCGTTGCAGGATTGCCACGAAGTCGTGCGCAACCTCCCGCGGTGCGCGCGCCTCGCGGGTACGCTCCCGCGCGATGCGCCACAACTTCACCGGTCCGCGCTACACGGTCGGCGTCGAGGAGGAGTTGATGATCGTCGACGCCGAGAGCTTCGATCTCGTCAATGCGATCGAGCACCTGCTCGAGGACGCGGGCGCGTCGAACATCGAGCGCAAGGACGGCGAGATCAAGCCCGAGCTCATGGAGTCGGTGCTCGAGATCGCGACTACGCCGTGCCCGGGAACCTCGGAGGCGGCGGATCAGCTCAGGACGCTGCGCCACCGGGTCCGCGACATCGCCGGCAAGCGCGCGCTGAGCATCGGCTCGGCCGGCACACACCCGTTCGCGCGCTGGGAGGAGCAGCGCATCGTCGCCCGTCCGCGCTACCGGGACCTGATCTCCGCGCTGCGCTTCGTCGCGCGGCAGGAGCTGATATTCGGGATGCACGTGCACATCGGCATCGACGGTCCCGACAAGGCGATCTACATCGCCAACGGCATGCGCGTCCACGTCGCGGTGCTCCAGGCGCTCAGCGCCAACTCGCCGTTCTGGCGCGGCAACGAGACCGGCCTGCTGTCGACGCGCACGCCGATCTTCCGCGCCTTCCCGCGCGTCGGCATGCCGCCCGCCTACGCCGACTGGGAGGACTACGAGCGCCAGGTCGATTTCATGGTCGCCAGTGGCGTGATGGAGGACTACACGTATCTCTGGTACGACGTGCGCCCGCATCCGAATCTCGGCACCGTCGAGATCCGCTGCTGTGACTCGCAGACGCGCGTCGAGCACACGATCGCGCTGACCGCGCTCATCCAGGCGATGGTCAAGGAGCTCGCCGAGCGCTTCGACGCCGGCAAGAAGCTGTCGGAGTACCCGTGGCAGATGCTCGACGAGAACAAGTGGCTCGCCGCGCGTCACGGGCTCGGGGGTGAGCTGGTCGACCTGCCCTCGAGCGAGCGCATCCACGCCAAGGCGCTCACGCGGCGGCTGCTCGAGCGCCTCACGCCGCACGCGCAGGACCTCGGATCAGAGGACGCTCTGGACGGCATCCGCGACCTCCTCGAACGGGGCAACGGCGCTTCGCGCCAGATCGTCGTCTACGAGGCCAACCACGACCTCAACGAGGTCGTGGCCGAGATCATCGCGGCGACTGCGCTCTGAAGGGCACGGGCCGCCGAGGCAGCCATCTAGAATCGACCCCGTGTCCTCCCCTGACCTCTTCGTGGTCTGCAAGAACTGCCAGGCAGAGGTCAGCCCCTACATCACCGAGTGCCCGTACTGCGGCACCCGGCTGCGCAAGCGCGCGCCGAAGCTCGACCGCCCCGAAGAGGTGCCGAAGCCGCCGAAGCGTCCATCGCGGCGCAAGCCGCGCGCGACGCCAACGCCCAAGGTCAGGGCGAAGCCCAAGCCCAAGCCCGAGCGCCTCGGGCGCCTGCGCAGCGGCGAGATCCCCGGCATCCGCGGCGACGAGCACGGCCGCCCGTGGGCGACGATCGTGCTCGTTGCGCTGTCGTTCGGCATCTGGTTCTCGGCGGCGTTCCTCGTCCGTGGCGACCTCGCGCTGACCGCCTTGGACGGCGATCCGTGGCGCTTCGTGACCGCCTCGCTGTTCAACGTGGGCTTCGCCTCGCAGCTCGCGGTCGTCACCGGTCTCGGGATCTTCGGCTGGCTGCTCGAGCGCCGGCACGGCCCGGCGGTCGTGGTCTTGGCGTTCGCGCTGTGCGGGCCCGGGGCGCTGGCCGTCGCGACCGCGATCGACCAGGAGTCCTTCGTGTTCGGCACGCACGGCGCGGCGCTCGGGCTGCTGTGCGCGTGGCTCGTGCCGGTCCTGCTCAGCCGCCGGCGCAGCTCAGACGACGACGATGCCGACCTGCTCGGCGTGCTCGTCATCGCGGTCGTCCTGCTGCTCGTCCCGGCCGCATCGCAGGGCAGCGCTATCGCCGGCGCGATCGGCGGCGCGCTCGGCATGCTGGCCGGGCTCGCGCTTGCCGCGCTGAGGCCGCGCTGATGGCCGGGGGCGAGACGTACAGCGCCGAGGAGGTCGACGCCGCCGTCGAGGCGCTCGCGAACCCCGACCGCTACGCCCACGCCCAGCAGGTCGTCACTCACGCCGCGCCGGGCTTGCAGCGCGTGCTGGGCGCCGCGCTCGTGGAGGGCGGCTGGTTTGACGCGGCGCATGAGACGCAGCTCACGCAGGCCGCCGAGGCGGACGATCCAGCCCAGCGCATCGAGGTCATGCGCGCGCTGCTGGAGGAGGAGACCCGGCTGGGCATGCTCGTCGGCGTCTCGGTTGGGTTCGAGCTCGCGCGCGAGCTGGCCGCGCGGCGTCAGGGCCACGACCACCAGCAGGACCGGACGTGACCCACGCGATCGTGCTTGTCGAGGCCGAGCGTGATGTGATGCCGACGCTCGGAAGCTCACTCGCCGAGGTCGAGGGGGTGCGCGAGGCCTACTCGGTCACCGGTGAATGGGACTTCGTCTGCATCATCCACGTGACTGCGCACGAGCAGCTCGCCGGCATCGTCACCGGCCAGATCTCGCCGATGCCCGGCGTCGCCCGGACCCACACGATGGTCGCCTTCGAGGCGTTCTCGAGGCACGACCTGGAGGCCATGTTCTCGATCGGGCAGTAGGCGGTGGCCCGGCGGCCGTCAGAATGAGGCCGTGTTCGCCGTCCAGCCGCAGTACGGGCCCACGCTCCTGCAACTCCTCGCTGCGCGTCCCCGGCGCGTACGCATCGCGGCGGGCGCATTCACGGTTCTGCTCGTCATCGCCACGGTCGTCATCGCGCTGCGCAGCCGGCCCGACGAGACCGTCGTCCTCGTGCGCGAGCCGATCACGTTCAACTTCGCCTACGGGCCGCAGTACGAGCGCGTGACGCGGCCCGGCGCGCTACTCGCGCTGCGCCGCATGCGCGGAGACCGGTTCTTGGAGTCCTACGTCATCCGCGACCTGCGACTGCCGCGCTACCGGGGCGCGGTCGGGGGGATGCTGCCGCTGTACTCCGATGGGCACATGCGCAGGCTGCGTCAGCGCTATCCGGGCGCACGGTTGGTCAACGAGGGCCGGACGCGGCTGAACAACGGCGTGGGCTACCAGGTCACGTTTCGCGGCGTGCGCGACGGGCGCGCGCTGTACATCCGCCACTTCCTCGTCGTTCCCGAGCTGCCCGACGGCCAGCGCCGCGGCGTGCTCATCGAGCTCGAGACGACGTTCGCCGCCGGCACGCCCAACGCCGAGTCCGTCGGCGCCGTGGGTCCGCTGAAGATGGCGCTGCGGTCGTTTCGCTTCGGCGAGGATCGCGAGGGAGGGACGGCGTGATCGAATGGACGGACTTCGAGAAGGTCGACATGCGCGTCGGCCGGATCGTGGCCGTCGAGGCTTTCCCGGACGCTCGCAAGCCGGCGTGGAGGCTGCGCATCGACTTCGGCCCGCAGATCGGTGAGAAGCGCTCCTCGGCGCAGATCACGAACTACGCGCGCGAGGAGCTCGAGGGGCGGCTCGTCGTCGGCGTCGTGAACTTTCCGCCGCGCCAGATCGGACCGGTGCGTTCGGAGGTGCTCGTGCTCGGTGCGGTCGCCGACGACCACCCGGTGGCGCTGCTCGAGCCCGACACCGGCTCGGAGCCCGCAGACCGGATCGCCTGAGGCGCTGCTCGCCGCGCTACGGCGCGGCCGCCGCGCCGCCGGTACCGACGGCGTTCACCGTCCCGGCTTCCTCATCGGCAGCGATCGTGGGCTGGGTTACGGGTGGGGGCGCGGGTCGTTGGATCTCTGGCGCCGCCTCGGCGGGACCGGCCATGCCCCCGGTCTGCTCGGGTGGACCTGGGTCGACATCGGTCACGAGGCTCCCCGTGCTCTCCTGCGGCGGCGTCAGATTCGCTCCCGGGACGGTTGGCTCGGCCGTGCCGGTGCCCGCGGTAACCGGGGTCGAGGCTTCCGCGGGCGCGACATGGTCGTCTTCCGCGCGCTGCTCGTCTTTCGGCTTGTCGGCTGTCGCCTTCCTGGGCTCGCTCGCCGGCTGCGGGGTCGAGGCCACGACCTCGGGCGCCGTCGGCGCTGCTGCGGGAGCCGCGCCGACCACCGCCGCGCGCGACGGTGACTTCGTCTGCACGTGCTTGACCTCGACGGCGCCGGCGGTGACGATGGCCGCGGC
>JALZJA010000445.1 GCA_030860005.1 Actinomycetota bacterium | reverse complement strand
GCTGCACGTCGTGCCGCCCCCGGTTCCGCCGCCGGTGCCGATGCACCCCGCCGAGCGGCGCATGCGCGACGCCGGCGGGCCCGACGACCGCGCCTGTTACTCCTGCGCGTGCGGATTCGTCTTCGTCGCCCCGGTCTCGACGTCGGTGCAGTGCCCGCACTGCGCGGGCGCGCAGGCCTGGTAGATCCCGCAGCAATGGCGCCGGCGCTGGTAGCGTCGCGCCATGGGTACGGGGTCCGCACGCGCGCTGGTGCTCTGCGTGCTGGTCATCCTCGTCACGGGTCCCGCGACCGCCGCGGCGAAGTCGACGGACTCCGAGGCGCCGCCCTCCGCCCCGCCGCACTGGCTGCCGCCCGAGGACTGGGTCTACAACCACTGGCTGCCCTACGACGAGGACCGCCTGTACGCGCTGCTCGGCGTCACGCGCGGCGCGATCTGGCGCCAGCTGCGCGACGACCGCCACAACCTCGCGCGGTTCGCCGCCGCACACGGCTGGCGGAACCCGGGCAAGCTCGCCACCGCGCTCGTCGCCCCGCGCGCCGGCGACGTGAAGCCCGCGACGCTCGGCATGCTGCGCTCGCGGGCGCTACGCACGCTGACGCAGGGCCATCTCTCCCAGCACCTGCTCTTCCACTCGCTGCACCAGTTCGCGATCCCGAGCCAGGCGCCGGAGATCTTCGGCGTCACCGACGTCGCGTTTCGCACGCTGCGCCGCGGCGAGCAGAGCCCACTCGAGATCGGGCGCCTGCACGGACGCTCGCCCTCGCGCGTCCAGGCGCTTTCCGCCGCCGTCCTGCGCGAGCGCGTGCGCTTTGGCATCGCCAGCGGCGCGATGACCGCACGCCAGGGGCGCCTCTTGCTGCGCCGCCAGCTCAGCCAGCTCCCGCGCTGGCTGGCACAGGTGCGCTACAACGGACCGCCGACGACGCACGCCGGCCAGCTCACGGGCAAGCCGCGAGACTTCGCCGCCAACCCGGCGCTGTCGGCCGACGGCGCGCGCGTCGTCTTCGAGGACTACGTGCAGAAGCTCCCGAAGGCGCTGAAGCGCGGAGAGATCAGCGTGCGCTCGCGCTCGGTCGCCGGCGGGCCGGCGCGCAACGCCTCGTTCGAGCGCGGACGCCGCACGCCGCGCTCGGCGTACAACCCGACGGTCTCGGGCGACGGTCGGAAGGTCGCCTTCGAGGCCGCCGAGGGCAACCTCAACTTCGCCAAGCGCTACGGCCAGATCCACGTCTTCGTCACCGACACCGCCACGGCTCGCACGACGAAGATGCCGCTCCCGCGTGCGCGGCGAGGCGTCTCGCGCTCGGAGTACAACCCGGTCATGGCCGCCGGGGGACGTCACGTCGCCTACCAGGCCCAGCGCCGCGGCGGCCAGAGCACGGTCTACGTCACCGACCTGCGGACCGGGCGCGCGACGCTCGCCAGCCGCGGCGCCGGCTCATCCCAGGGAGCCGACGACGGCGTCTACGATCCGGCGATCTCGAGCGACGGGTCGAAGGTCGCCTTCACGACGGCGGCCTCGAACCTCGGCGCCGGCGACCTGCACGGCCGGACGCAGGTCTTCGTCCGCGACCTGAAGGCTCAGACGACGCGGCTCGTGAGCCGAGCCAGCGGCGCCCGCGGCGCGATCGCCAACGACTACTCCGCGGACCCGGCGATCTCGGGCGACGGGCGCTACGTCGCCTTCTCGTCGGCGGCCGGCAACATCGCGGGGCGCACGAGTCGCCGCGACTCGCGCATCTACGTGCGCGACCTGAAGACGGGCAACACGAACGCGGTCAGCCCGGCGCGCGGCTTCGCGCTGAAGCCGTCGATCAGCGCCGACGGGCGCGTCGTGGCCTACTCGTCCCTCCGCCGCGGTCAGTCGCGCGTGCACGTCCGCTCCGCTCGCGGGCACGGCCCGCAGCGGCTCGTCTCGCGCGCGTCCGGGCCTCGCGGCGCGGCCGCGAACCGCACGTCCGCCGACGCATCGATCTCTGCCGACGGCCGGCGCGTGGCGTTCACGTCGGCGGCGACGAACCTCTCGATCGCCAAGCCCGACGACCGCCGCGGCGTCTTCGTACGCAACCTGCGCACGCACGCGACGACGCTCGTCAGCGCGCCCGTGCCGAAGGGCACGGTCACGGCGACGGGCAAG
>JALZJA010000443.1 GCA_030860005.1 Actinomycetota bacterium | reverse complement strand
CGGCTGCTGAGCCGCAGCGCCGCCGTCGCCGCGGAGCAGGGCGCGAGCTACGAGCTCGCCCAGACGCTGCTCGCCCGCGCACGGCTCGACGAGGCGCTTGGCACGGCGGGCGCCGACGCCGCGCTGGAGCGCGCACACGTGGCGATCGAGCGGGCGACGAACGGCCTTGCGGCGGAGTCCGATGCGCAGGCCGGCGCGTCGACGCTGTCGCTCGCCGACCGGTTCTCGACGCTGCTCGATGAGGGGCGCCGGATCGCGCTCGCCCTCACACGCGACGCCGCGCTCGCCGCCGCCCGGGAGGCGGCCATGACGCTCCTGCGCGGCGACCGCTGCGTCGTCGTCGAGCTCGTCGACGACGGGGCGGGATCACGCCGCCCGGCACCGCCCGCAGCGCCGGCCGAGCCGCACGACGTCGCCGCCGTGGAGCGGGCGCTCACGGCGGGGCGACCGGTCACGATCGGCGAGCCGTTCTCGGGCGGCTCGACTGGGACCGAGATTCGCTCGGCGATCTGTGCGCCGATCTACGTGCGCGGTGAGCCGGCCGCCTGCTTGTACGCCACGCACGGCCATGTCGGCGCCCTCTTCGGCGAGCAGGAGGAGCGCCTCGCGGCGTTCATCTGCTCGCTGGCCGGCGCCGCACTGGAGAACGCCGAGGGCTTCGCGGTTGCCGAGCTGCTGTCGCGCTCGCTGGAGCGCCGCGTCGAGGAACGAACCGCCGAGCTGACGGCGTCGCAGGAGGAGATGCGCACGACGCTGTCGCTGCTCGGCGCGACGCTCGAGTCGACCGCCGACGGCATCCTCGTCGTCAGCCGCGAAGGCGTGATCGTCAGCCACAATCGCAAGTTCGGCGAGATGTGGGGCATCCCGCAGGAGGTCCTCGAAGCCGGCGATGACGATCGCGCGATCGCCTTCGTGCTCAGCCAGCTCGCGGATCCCGACGCGTTCGTCGCCCAGGTGCAGCGCCTGTACAGCCTGCCCGACGCCGAAAGCCACGAAGAGCTCGAGTTCAAGGACGGCAGGGTCTACGAGCGTCACTCGCTGCCCCAGCGCGTCGACGGCAAGACGATCGGGCGCGTGTGGAGCTTCCGCGACGTCACCGCGCAGAAGCGCATCGTGCGCGAGCTGCAGGAGCTCGACCGGATCAAGAGCGACTTCGTCTCGACGGTCTCGCACGAGCTGCGCACGCCGCTGACGAGCATCACCGGCTACGTCGAGATGCTGCGCGACGGCGACGGCGGCGAGCTGAGCGAGGCGCAGGACCGCATGCTCGAGGTCGTCGACTTCAACACGGGCCGCCTGCTGGCACAGATCGAGGACCTGCTGACGCTCAGCCGGATCGAGGCGGGCACGTACCAGCTCGCGCACTCGCCGATGGCGCTCGAGCCGATCCTCCGCGCCGTCGGCGAGGCGGTCATGCCGCAGGCTGCGGCGCGCGAGCTCGAGGTGCGCCTCGAGGTCGCCGACGATCTCCCCGACCTGCTCGGCGACGCTCGCGAGCTCGACCGGGCGCTGCTGAACCTCGCATCCAACGCGGTGAAGTTCACGCGGCCGGGCGGTCGCGTCACGATCAGCGCCGAGTGCATCGGCGAGAGCGTGCAGATCGCCGTCGCTGACACGGGGGTGGGTATCCCCGAAGACGAGCAGGAGCAGCTCTTCACGCGCTTCTTCCGCTCCTCGACGTCGACGAAGCAGGCGATCCAGGGCACGGGTCTCGGGCTCGTCATCGTCAAGGGGATCGTCGATCATCACGGCGGGACGATCGACGTCAGCTCTGCGCCCGGAACCGGCACGACGATCATCGTGATGTTGCCGACCGTCGACGCCGCCAGGACCGCGGCATGACCGACCAGCGGTCGGTGCCGGCCGTTGCCCGCGTTCTCGTCATCGATGACGACGTCTTCATCCGCGAGCTGCTGGCGCTGAAGTTCAGCAAGGCCGGGTTCGAGGTCGAGACCGCCGAGGACGGCGAGGCAGGCGTGGCGGCGGCGCTCGCGCGGCCGCCCGACATCGTGCTCGTCGACTGGATGATGCCGCGCCTCAGCGGGCCCGAGGTGTGCGTGCGCCTGCGCGAAGCGCCGCAGACGGCGCACGTGCCGATGATCCTGCTGACCGCCAAGGCCCAGGAGGCCGACATGCAGGCGGGCTTCGCCGCCGGCGCCGATGACTACGCGCTCAAGCCGTTCAGCCCCCGCGACCTCGTGGCGCGGGTGAACGGGGCACTCGGTCGCACCGGCCCGTGAGCGACGCCCGGCGCGACCCTGGAAGGTGGACCGTGCACCCTCAATCGAGACGCGGTCCCCGGGCGCTTGCACATGCGATAGCTCCGGCCCGGGAACCCCCGCTGCGCATACCGGTGACCGCTTAAGGCTGCTTCCTTCCGGACCTGACCTGATTCACGGGCCGACACCGCGCGGGACCCGGGCCATCAGCACCACCGCATGTGGGCTGACCCCGAAGGCCGCGACCCTCAAGAGGGAATTCGGCCTCGCTAGAGCGGATTGCGAGTACAGGACACCGCTAACTCCCCGCCTAGCACGGTCCACGACCGAGTGTATCCCTTAGGGTTGCCGCGCACGTGGACCTGAAGATCATCCTCTGGAGCGTCGCGCTCTTCTTCGGCTCCGGGTTGGTCTTCAGGGCGATCGACAACGCGACGTCGAGCAGCCCGCTCGGGGTTAGGATCGCACTGCAGGCAGCGGCGATGGCGCTGATCATCGGGGTCATCGTGCTCGTCGTGCGCCGCACCCGATGAGGGCGTGACGCGCGCTATCGAGCGAGGCGCAGGATCTCGCTCTGCGTGGCGCCGGCGGAGCGGCGCGTGCGGCTGACGTAGGCGTGGCCGGCATCGAGCGCGGTGCTCCACAGCGTGATCTCGATCCCTTTCGGCGCGCGCTTGGGAAGCCTGCGCGGGCGGTCGTGGGGATACCCGGCGACGTGGCGGTGACGGCCGGGCTCGTGCACGGGATCGCGTCGCACGGTGGGGTGCATCGCATAGAGGCGCTTGTCGCGGCGGCCGCGGCGCGCGCCCAGCAGGACCTCCTGGCGGTCCTTGGACGAGCTGACATACAGCAGCCTGCCGTTGCGGAGCGACGGGTTGAGCAGCAGCGCGCCGTTGCGGGCGCGGCGCAGGACGCGGCGCAGGCGCGTCGGCAGATGGATCTCCTCGATGCGGCTGCGGGCGCGCCCGGCGAAGTGGTAGACGACCCGGTCGCCGTCGAGCGACGGGCGCCCCAGGCGACCGGGACCGCCGATGGCGCGCAGCCTCAGCGCGGGCTGCGCGGGCGCGGTGAGGTCAAGCGCGAGCAGGACGTCGCTGCTGCGCTCGCGCGCGCGCCACACGAGCCAGCGGTTGGAGATCGCGGGCTCCTCGACGCCGGGGGCGGCGACGCGCCGCAGCTCCTGGAGCGTGTCCTGCCGCGCCACGACGAGCTCCTGGTCCTCTCTCCAGACGACGGTCTGCGGACCGATCGCCGGATCGGCGCCGGGGAGCTGCTGCGGCTGCCCGCCGGGGCGCAGGATCATGCCGGCGCCGCCCGCGGGCAGCTGCCAGACGAGCGTCGAGCCGTCCGAGCTCGGGTCGGTCCCGCTGGCGGTGAGCTGCTCGGCGGCCGTGGCGGCCGCGCCGTGG